>JAOTSA010000064.1 GCA_030247515.1 Sulfurimonas sp.
CTCTTAAATCACTTAATAAAAAATCCGTTAAATTACAATATGACCCGATTTTTAGGGGATTGAAACTAAGTCGAATGCTTCCATTTTAATATTTTCTTTTATTACAATATGACCCGATTTTTAGGGGATTGAAACAATTTCATCTCCATCATCGTCATATTCAGTATTTATTACAATATGACCCGATTTTTAGGGGATTGAAACTTTTTTCTCATTTAGCTCTTTGTTGAGCAGGTTCGATTACAATATGACCCGATTTTTAGGGGATTGAAACCAGGCAGAGCATTTTTATCTGGCATCTGCACTTGTATTACAATATGACCCGATTTTTAGGGGATTGAAACCAACTATTTTTCTAACTTCTCTTTTTTTCTTATATTACAATATGACCCGATTTTTAGGGGATTGAAACAATGAGAGATTCTCTAGTTGTATATTCAGATACATTACAATATGACCCGATTTTTAGGGGATTGAAACTTTATTTTCAACAACAAGCCTCGAGAGCCAGAAAAATTACAATATGACCCGATTTTTAGGGGATTGAAACTTGTTCATGCTTGCTTGTTTTCATTACACCAGTATTACAATATGACCCGATTTTTAGGGGATTGAAACGCTATGCAGATATATTTTCTGCCGCTCAGTTTAATTACAATATGACCCGATTTTTAGGGGATTGAAACTCTTTTTCATCATTTTTTCCTCTTTATTTAATTACAATATGACCCGATTTTTAGGGGATTGAAACCTTCATTGTTTTTTATGGCACTAGTTAAAGCTTTATTACAATATGACCCGATTTTTAGGGGATTGAAACTGAAATATTTGTGATTGTTATTTCTTTTGTTTTCATAAATTACAATATGACCCGATTTTTAGGGGATTGAAACATAGTTGGTGCAATTGCATCTGAAGAGGAGTCTGCTATTACAATATGACCCGATTTTTAGGGGATTGAAACACGAAAACCAAAGTCCCCGCCGATATATTCCATTACAATATGACCCGATTTTTAGGGGATTGAAACATTCTCAGACTCAAGCGTATATCCAAAGTACCATTACAAAATGACCCGATTTATAGGGGATTGAAACAAATTCACCTTTGCGTCTCATATCTCCAATAAATTACAATATGACCCGATTTTTAGGGGATTGAAACACAAATAAAATGGTTGTTTTCTTTTGAATCACAGTACTATTACAATATGACCCGATTTTTAGGGGATTGAAACCTACAATTACGACCTTAACCCAAAAAGCTTTCACTATTACAAAATGACCCGATTTTTAGGGGATTGAAACAATAGCAGCTGATGAGTTATCTGCTATAGTCGTAAATTACAAAATGACCCGATTTTTAGGGGATTGAAACATATCTTCTTTCACATACTCTATTCGCTCTTTTATTACAAATATACGGGGTTGAAACCCCGCTTCCAAAACAATTACAATATGACCCGATTTTTAGGGGGGGGGATTGAAACATGGCTTTAACTGTGGCGATGTTAAAAAGCTAAAAGGCAATGATATCCCGCCCATTTTTAGACTGCGGGTTTCAAAATATAGAGTTCTTTTTTATATGGATGAGACGGATATTAAAATTTTAAAAGTTGATAGCAGAGGTGATGTTTACAAATAGAGGATTTGTCAACCCTCTCCCCTCCGTTTAAAAACTCTCCCTTTCTTTACAAATAAGTACGAAATAGTGTACAATATTTCATATAAAAAAAGGAGTTTATTATGCAACCTGTCTTAGCAAACTATACAGCAAGTATAACGGAGTTAAAAAAGTCCCCCACGCAGCTTTTGCAACAGGCTGGAGATGAGGCTATAGCCATACTTAACCACAATGTGCCGAGTGCCTACCTAGTACCGAGCGTTCTTTACGAGAGACTTATGGACATTGTGGATGACTACTATCTGGCTAAAGAGGTTGAGGAGAGACTTAACTATAAAGAAGAAGATCTTATAGAGGTTGATATAAATGACTTATAGATTAAAATTTATAAAAGAGTCTGATAAAGAGTTCAAAAAACTAACTCCCGCTCTCCAAACACAGTTTAAAAAGAAGCTTGGGGAGAGGCTTATAAACCCAAAAATACCCAAAGACAAACTAAGCGGCTATGAAAATATCTACAAAATCAAGCTTAGGAGTTCGGGCTACAGACTGGCGTATGAAGTAAAAGATGAAGAGATTGTCGTTCTGGTTCTAAGTGTTGGTAAAAGAGAAAACAATCAAGTTTATGATAACTTAGAGACCAGAGTAAAAACCTCCTCAAACTAGGTATTTTATTTTTTAGGTTGTTATATAACCCTCTCCCCCTCAAACTCGTGAAAAACTATCCCTCTGTTTTCTATCTTCATAATTTTGTCAAAGTAGGGGAGGATGCGGTCGTCGTGGGTTACTGTGATGATGGCTACGTTTTGTTCTCTAGCTATTTTTTTGAGCATTTGGATGACGCTGATGGAACGCTGGGCATCTAGGGCGGCGGTGGGTTCGTCGGCTAGGATGATTTGGGGGTTGTTGGCTAATGCTCTGGCGATGGCTACTCTTTGGTTTTGTCCGCCTGAGAGTTGTGAGGGCATGGCGTGGGCTTTGTCGGCGATGTCGAGATACTCTAAGAGTTCTGTCGCTTTTTGTTTTGCCGCTTTTTCGCTTACTTTGTTGGTTTGTGGCAGGAGCGTGATGTTTTCTATGATGTTTAAAAACGGGATGAGGTAGTGGGCTTGGAAGATAAAACCTATCTTTTCTCTGCGGATTTTACGTGTGTCTTTTGCCGTCCATTTGTTGTCATAAACTTTTTCTTCACCCAACCAAATCTTCCCGCTTGTTGGCTCTTGCACGCATCCTATCATCATGAGAAGCGTGGTTTTTCCTGCACCGCTTGGAGCTATGAGGGCTACTAGTTCCCCTTTTTTTATCTCAAACGAGGCATTTTCTATGACTTTGACAAGGTTGTCGCCTTTGCCGAAATTTTTGACTAGATTTTGCACTTTTATGGCTGTCTCTTGCATCTCACCCTCCTATCGCCGCCGCTGGGTCGGCACTGATAACTTTTTTGACACCTACGAAAGAAGCAAGTATGGAAGCGATGATAATGACACCAAAAAGCCCCCACGCATCGGGAATCTCAAGGACGATACGTTTTGGAAATTTGTCATAAACAAGATGCGCAAAGATGTTGCCAAAGATAAAAGCAAAAACGCCAAGAAGCAGTGTTTCTTTGACAATCATGGAGATGATAAGGGAGTTTGGAAGCCCCATAAGCTTCATGATAGATATCTCTTTCATCTTTTCAAGCGTCATCGTGTAGATGATGAGTGCGATGATGATAGTGGAAACGACAACCAAAATAGCGGTAAAAAGTCCTATCTGCTTTGCAGACTTTTCTATAAGGTTTTTTGTAAGGATGGTTTTTTGCTGTTGGGCGGTATAGACGCTTTTGTGCTGCCATTTGCGTATCTCTTTTGCGACATCCTCTACATCATAACCGCTTTTTATGCGTGCGACGATGACATTGACTACAAATGTTTCGGAGTTTTTTACCCCTCTGGCTTCATTGTTTTGAATCTCTTTGTTTGAGTAGGAAAACTGCAAATCCTGCGCATCTTTGAGGCTTATGTAAACAAGCGGGTCGCCGCCGTTTGAGACAGTGCTGTGCGTGATGCCCACCACGGTGTAGAGGTTTCGCCCAAGTTTGATCTTCTCATCTAGTTTAAAGCCCGTTTTGTCCGTAACGACGATTTCATAGTGGTCATTTTTAAGCTCTCGTCCCGCTACCAATCTTTTTGGGTTGATGGGGTTCATCACTCCACGCACATCATATCCCACTGCCACGACACGAACGGGTTTTTCGGCTCGTGGAAGCTGGATGTTTTGAAAGGTCATCGCCTCGCTTGTCTCTATGCCCTCCATCACGTAAATGATATCTTTGAGGTCTTCATACACACGGGAAGATTCGGCAAAAGGTCCAAGCGTGTCCTCTTGTACTATCCACAAATCCGCACTGATGTCATCAAGCAAAATCTCCGCATCCACCATCATGCCACGGTAAACCCCAATCATGATAAGGACTATCCCAAGCAACATCCCAACACCCATGGCGGTGACCAAAAACTTGCCGAGTGTATGCTCTATGTCTCTTTTTGCCAAATCAATCATCGAAAAATCTTCATCCCATCACTAAGCGGTTTGTTGTTTATCTTTGGTACTAAAAGCTCTGTACCCATCTCTATGCCAGAGCCAATCGCCGCCTCTTCATCGCTTTGTGCCAGAACTGATACCTCTTTGAAGTACGCTTTCTCACCTTCTGCTACCCAGAGACCTTTTTTGCCCTCATGTTTTACAAGAAGTTTCAGAGGCACTTTGAGAACATCTTTGTGCATGGCTATTTGGATAGCGACTTCGGCTTGTTCGTTGATATAAAAAGTCTCAGGAGTAGCGTCAAAACCGATGTTTACCTCACGCTCCAAAGTCACGGCATTACTCATGGCAACTACACGTTGTAGCGTTCCTTTGAGCTTTTCATTTGGTTTGGAACGGAGTTTGATGGATGCGTTTTGTCCTACTTTTACACTCTGTGCAACTCTCTCATCTATGTTGGCGCGTACCCAAAGCGTGGTGGGGTCAACTATCTTGAAGATAACAGTTGATGGCAGAACATAAGAGGCTTTTTCCGCCTCTTTTGATATGATGTAACCATCAACGGGTGCGTAAACCCTCAGCCGCTCAAGTTTTGTCTGGAGGGCTTCTATGTTTTTTTGCATACGCTGTTCTTCCGAAGCGGCGGAGGCGATTTTTGCTTTTTGTGCGTTAATCTGCGCTTTGATGTTGTCTAGGTCGCTTTTTGCTTTGTCATACTCCGCTTGAGAGACAAATTTTTGTTCCAAAAGCTTTTTGTAACGCTCATGTGTAGCTTCAAGAAGCACCTTTTGCGCCTCCAAACTCGCTATATTTTCTTTGGCGGAAGCGGCTTCATGGGAAGATTTTTGAAGCGTTGCTTTTGCCTCGCCTATGAGTGATGGGAGTTCAACCGCATCGATGCTAAGGAGCAAATCCCCTTTTTTGACCCACATCCCCTCATCAAAATGTATCTCCTCTATGCGTCCTCCGCTCTGCGCTGTGATGGCATAGATGTTTTTTGCGTCAACGTTTCCGATACCTTTAACGGAGACTTTAAGCTCACCTTTTGTCGGTTGCGCTATTTCAAAAGTTGACTTGACAACATACACTTTTTTGTAAAAGAACGTACCTCCAGCGATGATAATGGCGGCGATAAGCGTGTACTTCATCCAACTTTTCATTTTTTCTCTCCTTGTAAATACTCTAAATTGTTTTTAATGCCCTGAAGTGCAAATCTCGCTTCAAGAAGTCCAAGGCGTGCTTGAAGATGGGTAGTTGCCGCATCCAAAACTTCTATGTATGTTGAAAGTCCCTCTTTGTAGCGTGCCTCGACTACCTCTTTGGTCGCAAGAGATGAGTTTATGAGTGCCTCTTTTGCCTCGATGGTTGCCTTGTAACGCTCCAAATCGGCTAGAAGCGTGATTGTTTGCTCCTCTAGTTGGAGTTTTTTTGCTCTGTAGGACTCTTTTGTTTTCTCTTTTTCTATGCGTGCGTTCTCGTTTTGCGCACTTAGCCTGCCGCCGCTGTAGAGCGGGATGTTTATGCCTATGCCGACCATTGATGTGTCGTACTCGTTTAGCGAATCTTGATAAGTGTAAGAAGCCACCGCATCAACAGAGCCGTAATTTGCGGCTTTTGAAGCGTTGTAGAGGAGCGTATCTCTTGCTATCTGTTCGCCTAAACCCAAAAGCGAGAAGTTTTTTGCAAAAATAGTATCTAGTGCGTTTGCGCTTTGAAGTGTTGTGGGCAGAGTGTCTTCAAGTGTCACGCCAAAATCCGCCTCTTCTCCCATGTACAAAAAGAGCGTTGCAACTGCTTTGTGAAGCTCGGCTTTTGTGGTGGCGTAAGCATCTTTTGCGTTGTAGAGCGCACTTAGCATACTTGAAGCATCCGCCTTTGTTTTTAGCCCCTCACGCACGAGAGCTTCTGCTTGTTTGTAAAGCTCCTCTTTTGTCTCTATATCTTTTTGTCTTGTTTCAAGTGCTTTTGTCTGGAAAAGTGCTTTGTTGTAGAGATTTTTTACACTAAAGGCGAGAAGTGCTTTTGCCTCTTCAAGCGAGAGTGTGGCGATATTTTTGTTCTTTTCAAAAGCCTCTATGGTTGAGGTGGTTTTTGAAAAGTCGTATATCTTTTGCGTTACCTTTGCCTCTGCTATAAAGTTGTCATCCTCGATGGTGTTAAACGTGCCGTTTTGCTGTAGTGCAAAGGTGTTGTGCGGGCTGTATTGGGCGTTTAGGTTTAGTTGCGGCAGATAGTCCGCCTTGGCAATATCGACCAAAGAGCCGCTCTGTAAGCTCCCCAAAGAGAGCCTCTTGACATCAGGATGGTTTTGCAGTGTCGCCTCAATGCACGCATCAAGCGTGAGTGTTTTTGCGTAAAGGGTAAAACAAGAGAGAAAGAGAAGAAGAGTTTTTTTCATCAAGCATCCACAAACTTAGGGTTTTAAAAAGCTTATTATTCCCTATTTTTGTGAAATTATTGTGGAAAATTAGAAGTTTTTCATGTATTTTAAGATGCCTAAAATAACAATCTGCTCATTGTCTATCAAATACGCTATTGTGTATCCTTTAAATATCATATCCCTGATATCGTTGTTGTTAAAATGGATAGATTTTCTGTATTTGTAGGGCATAAGAGGGATTTCTTTGATTTTTTTATGTAGCTCTCTGTTGAAGGATAACGCCTCATTTACGCTATCTTCGCTTATATACTCAAGTATAGCATCAAGCCTTATGCCAAAAGAATCGCTAAATATTATTTGCATTAAGAAACTTTGGTTTTTTGGAGAATTTTTTGTTCTCTCTCTTCCCAAAACTCATCGCTCATGACAGTAAAGTTTTTACTGCCATTTTGTAGGTAATCTTCCAAAGTTGTATCCAACATAGATTTTTCTATCTCATACTCTTTACTAACTCTATCCGTTATAACAATTTCAATATTTTTGTTTTGAAACATCTCTTTTATGGAGTTTACAAAGTTTATGTTCAGTTCACTTGTATTTAAGTTAAATGCGGCTTGCATGTTAGACCCTCTTGAAAAAAGATGCAAAAGTTTAGCATATTTTACGTCAAATGTTCTTTTGCGTTAAGCTTAAAAAACTTTAAGATAAAGAGGGATATAATTTTTGTTAGATGAATTTAAAATAAAAAGAGTGCAATGAATCTCCCGAATAAAATCAAACGCAATACGCTCGTCCTGACGCTATCTATCTTTTTGCTCTCGCTTGTTGGTATCTATATGCTTTTGGAGCAACAACTCAAAAAGTCTGTTGAACTGGAGTTTCAAAGGGTGGCTGCTGGTACGAAGAGTCTTTTTTTGGCAAATATACAAAAAAGTGAAGCTGATTTGAGTTTTAAACTCTCCAATATTGTCGCTGCGGAGGGGTTGGCAGAGGCGATGGCTAGAGGGGATCATGGAGCGTTGAAGCGAATCGTTGAGCCATACTATAAGAGGCTTAGGGATGTGCAAAAGGATGCGGATATCCTTACCTTTCGCTCCAGTGAAAACATCACTCTTTTTCGTGCGCATCAGCCAGACTATTTTGGGGATGAGCTAAACAAAAAACGTACTTTGATAGTTGACACAAACATGCTAAGACGCCCGCTCAGCGGTTTTGAAGTGGGTAATCTTGACATAACGTACCGTCTTACAAAACCCATCTTTTACAAGGATGTTTATGTAGGAAATGTAGAGCTTGGCATCAATCCAAAGGCTTTTTTAGAAGAGTTGGGTGCGGTTTTCAAAATCGATGTAGGTGTTGCGCTGGAGAAGGCACAGCTTGAGATGCTGCTTGACAAAAAAGCGGTAGTGCAGATAGATGAGAAGCTTCAGCTTGTGCGTGGTAATACAAATCTAAAAAACTACTTTTTGCAAAAACAGACAAACCAAAAGATGAGCTACAAAGTCGATACATCTATCGCCTTGCCAAACCATCTTTTACAGACGATGGGCTATCTTGTTGTAGGGTTTGATATCTCAAATATTATCAAAAAAGATACAGAATTTTTACAGCGTTTCTTTTTTCTTATTGCCTTTATCATGCTTGTTTTGGTTGTTTTGATGCACCAGAGTTTTGCCAAAATCTTGAACCACTACTCAAAACAGATTTATATAGACCATTTGACAGGACTACTTAACAGATATGCACTCAACGATGCTCTCTTTTCTAAGCGTGGCAAAGTGCTTATAGTAAGCAACATCAAAGAGTTTAGCCTTATCAACGAACTTTACAGTGTGGATGTCGGCAATGAAGTTCTTGTCCAAGTTGCGGCACTTTTTAGTTATTTTGCAAAAGAGAGAGGTTTTGAGGCTTACAGAATCTCATCTGATGAGTTTGTGCTTTTAAAAGAGGAGGCTTTTTTTGATGAGGAGGTCTGTTTTAAAACTCTCAAAGAGCTGCATGGAAGGGTAAATGCACTTAAGGTTGCACTTAAAGAGGCTGAAGAGATTATCGGTGTTGAGATGTACTCAGGAGTGGCATTTGACAATGAACACTCGCTGGAGTATGCGCAAATGGCACTGAAAAAAGCGAGAAAAGAGTCTCTGGCTTTTATGATTTACTCGCAAAAAGTGGATACAAAAGAGCATTCTCAAACTGTTGTTAAAGTAAAAAGAAGTATCAAACATGCTCTTGAACATAAAAATGTAGTTCCGTTTTTTCAGCCTATTACCGACCGTGATGGAAAAACTGTCAAGTATGAAGCATTGATGCGCATCGTTGCCTTTGATGGCGGTAAAAAGAGGATTATGTATCCAAGTGAATTTTTGAGTATCGCCATGAACAGTGAGCTTTATATCAAGATGACAAAAGAGATTTTGAGCCGCTCTTTAGGATTTTTTCAAAATAGAGAGGAGCGTATCTCTCTAAACTTTCTACCAAATGACTTTTTTAACTCATCTGTTATAAAAACATTGATGGAGGGGATAGAGAAGCTCGACTCGCCATCAAGGGTAGTTGTGGAGATAACAGAACAAGAGGGTGTTGAAAACTTTGAAAAGCTGCTCAAAGTAGTAAAAAAACTAAGAGCGATGGGCGTTCTCATTGCCATAGATGATTTTGGAAGCGGTTATGCAAACTATGCACATATCTTAGAGATAAAGCCTGACTATCTAAAGATTGACGGCTCTTTGATACGCAACATCTTGAGTGATGAAGATTCAAAGATTTTAGTAAAAAGCATCATCAGCTTTGCACGGGAACTTCATATCATTACCGTTGCCGAGTATGTCGAGAATGAAGAGATTTTTGAGCTGTTAAAAGAGTATGGCGTGGATGAGTTTCAAGGGTACTATTTTGGTAAGCCCACTGACCTTATCGGCGCACAAGAGCAAGCATGAAAGAGATGCTATACCACTCAAAAATCGGTATGCTTGACTTGGCAAAAGTGATACGTCTCTACCCAGCGGCAGTGGTCGATGCACATGGAGAAATCGCTGAGATGAGCCTTGAATGGACGGAGATAAACGGCGATAAAGTCAAGATAATATCTTATGTTTTGGTTTTTGATTTTACGCCATCAGGCGAGAGGGTACGAGAGAAAAAAGAGCTTCATTTTGAGACAAAAGAGGAACTCTTTGAAGCGATGCAAGAGGTAGCGCAATTTTTTTAATGAACTTCTTATATAACCTAAAAATGAGATTCCAAGTCAAGCTTGGAATGACGAGATTTGTGGGTTTTCGTCATCCTGAACTTGTACCGCAAGGGTATTTCCTTTGGTCATTCAGGATCTAAGTTATGAAAAGAAATCTGACACTCTCTCAAGATACCCGCAAAGTGTTTTCCATCGCCATTCCTGCGGCACTCAAACATCTTGTTGATATCTTACAAATACTTATCGATATGCTTATGGTGGGGATGGTAAGCGTCTCTGCTCTTGCGGCGGTTGGGATGAGTATGCAGTTTATGATGATTATCAACGTGCTTATGACGCTCTATGTCGTGGGCGGCAATGCGCTCATCTCTCGCTTTATCGGGCAGGGGAGAAAAAAAAGAGCCTCTGCACTTCTCTACTCGCTTACTATCGTTGCTTCTGTTTTGTCCATTTTTGTTACCATTGGCGGTTACTTTGGAAGTGAGGCAATGTACACTATGATGGGGGCGCAAATAGAGGTAGTGGAGCAGGGTACACTCTACTTCAAGATTATTTCACTCGGCATCGTGGTTATGTTTATCGACACACTTCTCTACAATGCCCTCTCGGCGGCAGGTGACACAAAAAACTCACTCTACATCAAACTTCTCTCCTCTCTAGTCAACGCTTTTTTGAACTACGTTTTTATCTTTGGACACTTTGGTTTTGAGGCTATGGGAGTGGAAGGGGCAGCGTATGCGACAGTTATAGCTTACTGTTTTAACGTCGTTGCTTATGTGGTGTTGCTCAAAAAACCTCACGCAAAACTTGGCATCGTCCCCATCATCCGTATAAAAGATTTGTTGCGAGTGTGGCATGTAGGGTGGAGTGCGGCTTTGGAGCGGGGCATATCGAGTGTCTCGTTTTTGTTTTTTGTAGCCATCATCGCCGCTTATGGAACGGCGGAGTTGGCTGGGTATCAGGTAGGGCTTCGCATCGAGGGAATCGCCTTTATGCCAGGATTTGGTTTTGCCATCGCCGCAACCGCACTTGTGGGGCAGAGCTTGGGCGCAAGAGATAAAGAGAGAGCTTATGTGATGGGCATTATCAGCGGACGCATCGCTTATATCTTTATGGGAAGTGTAGGTTTTGGGCTTATAGTTTTTCCAGAGTTTTTAGTCGGTTTTTTCACACAAGACACCCAAACCATAGTCGTGGCATCCTACTATCTTATCTTTGTAGGTTTGGCGCAAATCCCGCTTGCCATCATGTTTGTTTACTCAGGTGCGCTAAGAGGTGCAGGAGCGACCAAAATCACACTCAAAATCAGTGTTTTTTCGCTCTGGGTTTTTCGTGTCATCCCCTCGTACATCGCCTACAAACTAGGCTACCCCATAGAGGCGATTTTTATCATCATGAACATAGAGACGCTCATCAAGGGGATTATTTATATGT
>JAOTSA010000181.1 GCA_030247515.1 Sulfurimonas sp.
GTACTATATTAGACGGATTATTTGCACTTGCAGTCCTTCTTCCTACCATTGCCGTGATGGTAAGACGATTGCATGATATTAATATGTCAGGTTGGTGGGGATGGTTATTTATACCATTCGGATTGCCTATATTAATCGTTGGCTTCATAGACAGCAAAGAAGAGCAAAAGCAAGATGAAAAGGTAAATAATACCTCTCCAGTTTCTGTAATGAGTGCCGTAGTAAACCATAGCAAAGATGCTATGAGTCAAATCAAACCTGCTGTCAGTGGTTATGTTGAAAAACATCAAACAGCAAACCAGCAAACAAGCGAAACGCAAAGCACATTAAATACTTTCGCTGCTGAAGATGATAAAATGTATGAAGTTGCGATGAAAGAGATAGAGACTGACACTACACAAAAAGGTGCTTGGGCAAAAGCTTTTTCGCAAAGTGAAGGTGATAAAGATAAAACAGAAGCACTGTATATAAAATTTAGAGTTCAATCTATGGTTGCAGAAGAAAATGTAAAAGTTCAAAAAGAAGCTAAAGATAGGCTTGACAGTGAAATAGAACCTATCGAAGAGATAAAGACAGAAAATAATATTAAACACAAAACGATTGAATGGCTATATATTATTCCTATAGTATTGGTAGCATTGATTATTATGGCTGTTGTTTTTCCAAAAATGACAGAGCAGGCTGTTGTTTTTCCAAAAAAAACAGAGCTGAACGAATCAATTAATAAAGAAACATTTTACGATACATTAACAGGTTTGACTTGGCAAGATAATGCGGCAGCTGCATCAATAACAAAACCGTGGCTTACTGAAGAAAACTACAAGGGATGTGTCAGTAATCAAGCATCCTCTTCATGTTACGATACAAGCGGAGATACGGCAGCCACCTACTGTTCAGAACTCTCACTAGGTGGCTACACGGATTGGAGACTTCCTTCACGCACAGAGCTTGAAGGAATTTATTCAAGCAGATCAAATTTAAATAATGTTAGCTCAGACTATTATTGGAGTTCTACTACGGATGAGTACTATAAGGGCAATGCGTGGATTGTGTTCTTCTATGATGGCGGTGTCGGCTACTTCTATAAGTACGCTAACGGTTCTGTTCGTTGTGTCAGGGCAGGACAGTAGTTTAGATTTTTGATTTTTAACTCCATCCTCTCCTGAGGTGGAACATCCACTTGAATCAAAATAAATAAATATTTCCACATGCTACAACCTCCACTGAAACATTCATAGTAAATTTTAAAATTTTAGTATGCCTTTACTTCCACCTACACCACAATATGCAGTACTACCTCCTCCTCCTCACATCATTAATAGAACACAACTATTTATATAATCACTACAAGAGTTAACACACTTGAGGTCAGGACTCTACTTCCACATGCCGTGATATTTCCACATGCCAAGATGTTTTATGTAGTTCCACATGCCAAGGTCATGTTCCACAATACTGTGTGAGCCACTGTCTCACTTCGTTGTTCCATCAGCCGAGGTTTGATTCCACTAGTGCCTACACGGTACGGCTCTTTATTTTTTTTTATTGGTGAACAGTTAGTAAGACTTAAAAGAGTGAAAATGATGTAAAAAAGTCCCAAAAGAGGTGAATTGAGTGAGTTTTTC
>JAOTSA010000182.1 GCA_030247515.1 Sulfurimonas sp.
CATAGAGATCTTCAGGTCTATTAAGAACTTTTTGGAACTCTAAATCAAGTTCATGCCAAAAAGCCACCTCGTCAGAGCTATCCACTTTCATGCCAGATTTACCTGCTCCGCCACCGCCAGCTTCCTGAGCAGAAGATGATTTTCCACCTGCGACAGACTTTCCTGCTCCCTCTGATGAGAGAGTAATATTGGTTTTTGATTCACTTTTTCTTTGTGAAAGAATATAGTCGATAGTAAACATCTTTGTTTCAAGATACGCAATTTTTAAAATATTGTTTTGAAGCGTGTATGTAAGGTTGTTCTCTTTGAGTACAATATTTAAAACTTCATCTATGGTCAAATTATTAGATTTGTTTTGTTAAGTAATGAATTTAGAAGCTTTTGCGCATTTGGATCTGTAACTATGATACTAAAGTTACACTCATCACTGAGTTGTTCTATAAAATCAATTATCTTAGTCTCTTTTGTAGAACTAATACTAAAAAGTTCATAAGTACAATCAGCTGCATACGTACTGCTCGAGAGAAGAAGTGTTAATAGTGCCAAAGACACTGTATTTTTTATAAGTTTCATAAATCTGCCCTACTTATTTTTAAATTTTAGAGTTTGTTTGTTTGTCGCTGTTGATAGGAGAATAGTCCTATCGCCTTTTTTATTTTTTAGAGTTACAAAATTTTTGTCTATCTCAAAGATAATATGTTCACTTACGATATCACTTTTTTTGTACCAACTACCGTTTATCATAGCCGATGAATTGAAGATACCGCCCAAGACAAAGTCCTCACTTGTGAGAGGTGGTTTCTCTTCCACAACAGGGACAACTTTTGTTGCTGTTGTCGCTACTACTGTAGAAGCTTCATCTTTTTTTTCCTCTTTTGGCTTGTTTTTGTTTAGAAAAACAAAAGGGTCATTCGTTCCTGAAACAACAACTCCCTTTCTTGGTGGTTTGATAGCCTCAATTTGCTCATCCACCCAATCAAGCTCCGTGGCAACAACTGTATTTGAGATGGATAGTGTAAGTAAGAGTATGAATATAGTCTTCATTAATATGTAATCCCCCACACTGAAATATCAATTTTTGTATTGAGTTTGTTCTGAGCTTTTATATCCAAATCATGAACATCTACCACAAGTTCACTCTGTTCTAAAGAGTTGATAAACTTCAAAATATCTATATAATTTCCAGTCACAGCTAACGATATGTCCAAAACATGCCCAAAGGAAACCTCATTTTTCAGTGAGTATGTGTTGGCAAAATTAACAATTTTAATATTGTGATTTTTGGCATGAATGGAGACGGAGTTGAGATATTCGCCCCACGCTTTTTCATTGTAAATTAGAGAAGAGATGGCTGCTATCTTCTCTTTTATATATTTGT
This sequence comes from Sulfurimonas sp., assembly GCA_030247515.1. Classification (GTDB taxonomy): domain Bacteria; phylum Campylobacterota; class Campylobacteria; order Campylobacterales; family Sulfurimonadaceae; genus Sulfurimonas. Next base: position 1,379 of record JAOTSA010000182.1, read on the forward strand.
TTTGGTCTTTTTGAACAACAAGCTCTTTTTCTAAGGCTATCGTCTCTTGTTCTAGTTGGGCTATCATGGTTTCAGGATGCGTTTTAAGGTAGAGAGTGTCCGCATCTGTTTTTGCTGTAACATCAATAACTTTCTCTTTTATAACTTTAAACTCTTTTTCTGAGCTTTCGTAAAGCGGATAAGCTATGGCAGAAAAAACTCCAAGAATCATTATGTAAACCATATAGGTTTCTTTTTGCGATT
>JAOTSA010000065.1 GCA_030247515.1 Sulfurimonas sp.
CCCTTATTTGGCATTGTCATTTTTTAATTTAGTTCCATCATGTAGTATCTGTAATAGTAAATTTAAGAATCAAATGAATTTTATTGATACTCCTCATTTGCATCCATACGAAGATGATTTTAATAAAAGAGCTAAATTTACACATTTTTTTAATATTTCTACTCATGAAAATAAGCACTATGCAATATTTTCAAAAAAACGAATAACTTTGGATATAAAGCCATTTGATGATAACGATATACAAACAAAAAATACGATTGAAACTTTTAGACTTAAAGAACTTTACAACGAACACAAAGATATAGTTTTAGAACTCATCCAAAAAGCCCAAATCTACAACGAAAGCTACATAGATGAACTTATGCAAAAATACGAAGGAACGCTATTTAAAAATCGTGAAGATTTACTTAGACTTATTACATGTGGATATGTGAGCGATGAAGACCTCCACAAACGCCCTCTAAGCAAACTCATCAAAGATATCAGCAAAGAGTTAAATCTGATATGAGTGAATAATTTCCAAGGAGACAACACATGAACAAAAATGAAATTCTAACTATTCTAAAAGATAAAAAGAGCGATTTTAACATTGCTCAGTTTGTACTTTTCGGTTCTTTTGCCAAAGAAGCAAACCGAGAAGATAGTGATATTGATATAGCTTATATACTAAAAGAGGGCTGTAAGATGAGTTTTGAGAAGTATTTGAAGCTTGAGGAAGAGTTATCCCAAAAGCTGCATACAAAGGTTGATTTGATGAATTTTAAAAAACTCAATCCTTTGGTAAAGTTTGATGCAAAAGAGGATTTTATCTATGTTTAGCAGTAAAAATATAACTTATATTTTGACCATTCTTGAGGCGATAGAGAAGATTTTTTACTACTCTAAGGATTTTAAGGATGAAGAAGAGTTTTTCTACGCAAATAAACAACTCAATTTTAATGCTACTGTTAATTTGCTTATCGCTATTAGTGAAGAGAACAAAAAGATTGATGATGCTCTTAAGAGTTCCGATGCCCTCAGTTGGAAAAATATCTCTGCCATGAGAGATAAGATTTCACATAATTACAGAGGGATTGATGAAAGTATGATTTGGGATATTGTTCAAAATTATTTGCCGACTTTAAAAAAATTACTTATTGAAATGTTGCCAAAAATACAAAATAGCCAAACCTATGTTGAAGAAGCTTTAAAGAGTGAGTATTATGAAGATTTACACTATTTAATGGAGACATAAATGGCATCAGGGATTTTTTTACTTTTAGATGATATTGCGATGCTTGCTGATGATGTGGCGGTGGCTAGTAAGGTGGCTACTAAGAAGACGGCGGCGATACTTGGGGATGATTTGGCGGTTAATGCGCAGAAGGCGACTGGGTTTGAGCAGTCTCGGGAACTTGCGGTTATCTGGGCTATCACGAAAGGGTCGCTTAAAAATAAGGTGATTATCTTGCCTGTGGCTTTTGTACTTAGTGCGGTTGCGCCTTCTCTTATCACGCTTATCCTTGTTTTGGGTGCGTTCTTTTTGCTTTATGAGGGGGTGGAGAAGATAGCGGAGTGGCTTTTTCACAAAGAGCATCATGAAGACAAAGAGGAGCTGTTGCACTCCACGCCTGAGACGATTTTGGAGATAGAAAAGGAGAAGATAAAGTCGGCGGTTTTGACTGATTTTATCCTCTCTATCGAGATAGTTGTTATCGCTCTTGCGGCTGTGGCTGAGAAATCTTTTGGGGTGCAGGTTGTATCTACCGTGGTTGTGGCACTTGTGGCTACTTTTGGGGTTTACGGGTTTGTTGCGATGATAGTTCGTATGGACAATGTCGGTTTTTGGCTTATCAACAAAGGGCATGAGAGAAGCGGCGGTTTCCTCATAGACTCTATGCCAAAACTTATAAAAACGCTTGCGTTTGTCGGAACTTTTGCCATGATTTTGGTGGGTGGGGGCATCCTTGCGCACAAGGTGGAGTTTTTGCATCACTACTTTTTAGATAGTGTTCCTGCTGTTGTCAATGAACTGTTACTTGGGGTGGTTATCGGGGCGGTTGTTTTGGCGGTTGTGAAGGTTTTTTATATGGTGAGAGGGAAGTAAAAGCGGAGATCCTGAATCAAGTTCAGGATGACGGTTTGTGCAAGAAATCTAATAAATCCTCTCTTTCATGTTAAACATTTTGTAGTAGATATCTATCATCTCTCTTAGCGTTGCATCGTCAAGCGTGGTTTTTTCTTTGACGCCAAATCTGTTGATATACTCGTATGGGAGGACGGATTTGTCGGCACTTGGGTTTTTGAGGTAGTCAAAGATTGCCTCTTTTATCTTGCGTTCGCTGCTCTGTTTTTGGGTGTATTTTTTCATCATCATGGCAAACTTGAAGTCTCTGGAGTGGCAGTTGAGGCAGTTTTCTTCAAAGCTTGACGCACTTAGAAAAGTGACAAGAGTAAGAGATAGAAGCGTGATTTTTACCATGTGAGTGTTACCTTTGTCCCTTTTTTTTGCTCCGAATCTATGGCAATGCGTATGCCGTACTCATCAACGATGGACTTGATGATGCTATAACCGATGCCAAAACCGCCCTGTGTCTTGTCAAACCTGCTATACCTCTCAAAAATCCTGCTTATCTCCTCTTGGCTCATACCATTGCCCTCATCTTGTACGCTCAAAGAAGAGGGCGTGAGCGTGATGGTTATGGTGGTAGCTCTGTTTGTGTATTTGATGGCATTTGAGAGGATGTTGTCGATGAGACGCTCCATCTTTTGCTTGTCGGCAAAAAAGAGGACATCTTCTTGGAGTGAGGCATCAAGAGTGAGTTTCTTCGCATTTGCCATGTCCGAGAAGTATTGTACTCTTTGGCGTACAATCTCTGATAGGTTGAGCGTTTGGTTTTGCGAGGCGACTTGGTGGTTGAGAAGTAGATAGACCAAATCCTGATAAATATTGGAGATAGTCATAGAGGCTGTTTTGATGCGCTGGAGCTTTTTCATTGACTTCTCATCACACTCCGCAGTGCCGAGCGTCTCAATGTTGGTAAGAATAGTCGTGATAGGCGTGTTGAGCTCATGCGTGGTCTCTTTGATAAAGTTGTCAAGCAGATGCAGAGTGTTGCGCAGAGGTCGCAAAACAAGTTTGACAAGAAAAAAGGAGGTTACAAGAGCTATGAGAACAACAAGAAGTGCCGCCATGACGAGGTCGCCCATGATGTTGAGCGGTTCTTGTTTTTTCTCTATCACGGCGTAAGCGGCACCGAGATAGTAGGGTTTTAGCGAAGCGATGTAGTAAATATTGCCATCTTCAAAGAAGAGTTCTTGCTCCAGATTTTTTGGTGGTTTTTGGAGTGTGGAGAAGATGAGGTTTTTGTCTATGTCGTAAATGGCACTCTTAAACTGCTCAAATCGTGGGTATTCGTACTTTGTATCGCTGTTTTCATGAACCTCAAGAAGTCTGTCTTCAAGCTCCAAACTCAACTCTTTTAAAATCTTCTTCTCACTGTGGGTTCTCTCATCAAGCTTGTAAAAGTAGTAACTGCCAAAAAGCGTAAAAATGAGCAGGAGCGTGGAGCTGAGGTAGAGTCCCAGCACATAAAAAATAGTCTGTTTTTCACTCTTGTACAAATTTGTACCCCACCTTTTTGATGCTCAAAATCCTCTCTTTGCCGAGATGTTTGCGCAGGTTTTTTATGTAGGTTCTAAGGCTCATATCGCTGTGCGAGGCTTCAAAAGACCAGACATTTTGGTAAATCTCTTCAAAAGAGACGCACTCGTTTTTATGTTTGAGAAGCAGTTTTAAAAGCAAAACTTCTTTGGGGTGGAGCAGAACTTTTTGGTTATGCAAAATCAGTTCATGCGTAAGCGTGTTGAAGCAAATCTCTTGTGTGATTTGCGTCACTTCATTTTGTGTTTTAAACTCTCGCTTCAAAAGAGCCTTGATGCGAAATAGCAGCTCTTTTAAAACAAAGGGCTTTTTGATGTAGTCATCCGCACCAGCGTCATACCCCTTTGAGAGGTCGTCTATACTGTTGAGTGAGGTGGTAAAGATGGCAGGCGTTGTTATGTTTGCCCCGCGTAGCTCGCTAAGAAGCTTAAATCCGTTGATGTGAGGAACATTTACATCTAGCAAAAGCATGTCAAAATTGCCCCCAAAAACCGCCTCCAAAGCCTCTTCTCCATCATAAACGCTCACCACCTCAAACCCCTCATCGCACAAAAACTCCGCAACAGTTTCAGAGAGGGTCATATCATCTTCTAGGTATAAAATTTTCATAAAAGATTGTACCTTAAATTTTTTTGTTTTAAGACATTAAGTAAGAGAGCATAAATTTTGTTTATTAAAATCTGATGTTTATCGTTTTAGTAAACTTTAATTCAAATAAAGATAAATTGCTTGCGAAACAAAAGGGAATCTATGAACTACACAAAAATAACACTTCTTTTTAAACCCGAACAAAAACCTCCTTACTTTATCGGTTCGCAACTGCGTGGTGCGTTTGGTTATGCACTAAAAAAAGTTACATGTATCAACCCATCATATAACTGCGATGAGTGTTTTGCCGCATCAAACTGCCTTTATCATGAGTTTTATGAAGAGAAAAACAGTTTTCATAAGTATAGATTTGATTTTGAACTGGGGCGAGAATTTTACGATTTTAATCTCTATCTTTTTGATAGTGCATCTCCTAAACTCCCCTATGTCGTCTCCGCACTTCACATGATGCTAACACAAATTGGGCTTGGCAAAGAGAAGCAGGTTTATAAAGATTTCGCCATGTTTATCAACGATGTCGAATGTTTCGTGGATGGCAAACTTTCACTACCAAAAGAGTTTATAAAAAAACTTCAAATAGACTCTTTTCGACCAGATATTACTCTACTATTTTCCACACCTTTGAGGATAAAAAAAGAGAATCGTTTTGTAAGAGGCGATGAGCTTGAGCTTGAGGGTATTATCAATTCCATCTATCAAAGACAAATGAAACTTTTAGGCAGAGAGCATAAACGATTTCCATACCCCATAGAGGGCGTGACGGTAGAAAAAGAGCTAAAGTTTGTAGAGCTAACAAGACAAAGCAACCGCCAAAAAACGACTATGAATATGGGAGGCTTGATGGGCGAGATGAAGATAAAAAGCTTAAACAAAGAGTGCTATGAGGTGCTAAAAGTCGGCGAACTCATAGGAGTTGGAAAACAGACGGTTTTTGGGTTGGGAAAAATAAAGATAGAGGAATATGAATGAGCAAGTATTTATATGGTGCAAGTGTGCAGGGGATACAAGAGTTTATTTTTAAAACAAATCAGCTTCAAGAGATAGTGGGTGCTAGTGAAATAGTCAAAAGTTTGGAGCAAGAGTTTATAGATTTTGCAAAGTTACCTCAAGATAATATTTTGCTCAATGCCGCTGGAAATATAAAAGCGATTTTTGATGATAAAGCTAAACTTGAAAAAGTTATAAGTGAGTTTCCAAAACTAATCATGCAAAAAGCTTACGGGATTACGATAAGTCAAGCCGTTGTGAATATGGAAGGTGAGTTTAGTGAGCAAAAAGAAGCTATCAAAGAGCTTGAAAAAAGATTAAAAATTCAAAGAAATAAGCCATCAATCCCATTAGATATGAACATAAATATTATGAAACTAGCTCAAAAAACGGCGAGACCACTTTTTGCGATAGATAAAAATAGCAATGAGCTAGATCTCTCCTCGTTCTTAAAAAGAATAGCGAATACAGAATTTTATGAAAAAAATCCTAGAAACAGAGAATTTATTAATATTGCAGATTTTTCAAACGGCAAAGGAAAAATAGCGATTGTCCATGCTGATGGGAATGGACTCGGTCAACTTATTCCAAATATACAAATGCCACTGAGTGAATTTTCCAAAAAACTAGATGTTGCCACAAGAAAAGCGTTTAATGAAGCTAGAGATGAGACGATGGATATAAGAGAAGTTGTTTTAGGCGGTGATGATTTGACTATTATTTGCAATGCCAACAATGCGTTGGAGTTTACAAGAAGATTTTTAGCTAACTTTGAAAAAGAGACAAAAGAGCTGAGCAATGGCGGCTTAACTGCCTGTGCAGGGATAGCATACTGCAACCAAAAATACCCGTTTCACTATGCGGTAAGCCTTGCAGAGGCTCTTTGTAGTGCTACAAAAAAACATGCAAAAGAACTTGTCAAAGATACAAATAATCCAGCCCCATCTAGCCTTATGTTTCATAATATCCAAAGCAGTAATTTTCAAAGTTGGGAGAAATTTATCGCTGATGAACTCACTATCACAAACGACCAAGAAGAAATTAGATGTGATTTTGGACCATATTATCTAAGTCAAGATGGACAACCCTCTATTGAAGATTTTGAAAATACAGTAAAAGCCTATAGGCAAGATGGAAGTCCGATAAGTCGTCTTAGGGAGTGGATGGGAGAATTGAGTAAAAGCAAGCAATATTCTGAAAACTTATTGGCCAGAATCAATGAAATGATAAAAGCAAACAGTAAATGGAAGTGTGAAATTATGGATAATAATCTCAAAAAAATAAATCCTCAACTTTGTAATCAAGAACTTATCATTGACAAAGATGGTTGCCGAAAAACCCCAATCTACGATGTGCTTCAAATCCTTTCAGTAGCGGAGGCAAACTAATGACTTTAAAATACCAACTAAAATTTTATGACTACTGGCATATCAGTAGTGGGCTTAGTGCGGGGGCCAAACTAGATAGCACTGTGATAAAAGATGATAATGGTTTGCCGTATGTGGCTGGGAAAATCATCAAAGGCTTGAGTCGTGAGATGGCGGAGCTTTTAGAAAACAGTGATAACTTTATCAAAGAGTGTTTTGGTGGAGAAGGCGTGGATATGGGTAGATGCTATTTTTCAAATGCCACTTTAGATGATACGACAGCCAAACAAATCAAAGACAATGATTTGCAAGAAAATCTTTACGACATCATCGCTTCAACGAAAATCGATGAAAAGACAGGTATTGCGGTAGATAATAGTTTACGAGAGATAGAAGTAGTCGTACCGCTTACACTTGTTGGAGAAGTGCGAGATATTTCAGATGAGTACAAAGAAAAAATGACACAAGCCCTAAAGATGATAAAACGAATGGGACTAAATCGCAACCGTGGACTTGGGCGATGTGAGTTTATCGTGGAGGAGCAAAAATGAGAGAATTGGTATTTCAAGTAGAGTTTAAAAGTGATATTGTCCTTCCTGCAACATCTAACACTGAGGGTAAAATCGACCAACTAGACTTCATAGCGGGGTCAAATTTTTTGGGAATGGTGGCAAAAAATTATGATAAATTTAGTGATAGTTTCGCTATTTTTCATAGTGGCAAAGTTCGATTTGGCGATGGACATGTTTTAAAAGATGGCAAGATGACTTACAAAATTCCATACTCTTATTTTCATAAAAAATTGGAGACTACCCCTGTATTTAATCACCATTTTTTGGATGATAAAGATTTTGAAGACTTGGGGCAGCTAAAGCAACTAAGAGAGGGCTATATTACAAAAGAGAAAGAACAAGTTTTTGTGGACTATACCTACTCTCAAAAATCGGCTTATGACAAGAAAAATAGAAGAAGCTTAGATAGCAATATGTACGGCTACAAAGCTATTAAAAAAGGCTCTGTATGGCAGTTTGTCGTAAAAGTTGATGGTATCACGCCAGAAGATGAAAAACGCATAGTGGAGACTTTAAAATCTAGCACACGACTTGGCAAATCAAAATCAGCAGAATATGGAGAAGTGGAGATAAAATATATAGGAAGTGAGGTTTCAACCTCGCCTAGTAACGAAGCTAAAGCATCGCTTCTGGATGGAAAAGTAGTTTTATATTGCAATAGTCGTTTGGCTTTGGTAGATGAGTGGGGTAATCCTACTTATGATTTAAAATATTTGTGTGATGGTGTTGAGGTTGTTTATGCTAAAACACAAATCCGCACAAGCACATTTACGCCATACAACGGGGTCAGAAAAACAAAAGATTATGAGAGAGTTTGCATAAACAAAGGGAGCGTGATTGTTGTAAAAAATTTAGATTCTAAACAACGAGAGCAAATCCAGAACGGTGTTGGAGCATTTTTAAGTGAAGGGTTCGGAGAGATTGTCATAAATCCTAACTTTTTGATGGATAAGGATTTTCCACTCAAAAAAGAGTGTAAAGATAAAAAAGAGAAAAATAAACGAGAAAAAATTACTCAAACTTTTGAAGACAAAAGTGCAGTACAATTTTTAGTTAATCGACATAATAAAACAATAGACACACTTGATATTGCCAATAAAGTAGCAGATTTTATTGAAGATAATAAAAAATTGTATGATAAAAAAATGAATTCTCAGTGGGGAACAATTAGAAGTTTATGTATAAACAGCAATGATGAAACTATAGAAGAAGCAGTTAGTAGCTATATATCAAAAGGTGTAGCAAAAGATAAATGGGATGGAGATAAGAAAATAAAATTACTCGAAGCCATCGAAAAAAGTAATCATAAACTACAATTTACAAAGCTCTTATCTATCCAAATGCCAAAAATAAAAGAGAATAAGGAGCAAAACAATGACTAAAAATAGATACATCGCTCATATTGTAATTGAGGCAGATACTCCACTAAAAGTTGGTAGTAATGCAAGTGATTTTTGGCAAGATTCTCCCGTTCAAAAAGATTGGAATGGACTTCCGATGATACTTGGAACTTCCATTGCAGGGGTTTTGAGAAAAAATTTTAGTGGAAACAAAGATGATATTTTTGGCAAAGAGAATGGCTCAAAAGTAATTATCTCAAATGCTTTGTTGCTTGATGAAAAGGGGAGAGTTCAAGAAGAATTACTTTTGAAAAAATCTGATTTTTTAAAACTATTTGAGAACCTCCCCATCCGTGAACATACCGCCATCAACGATAGAGGTGTTACAAAAAATGGGGCTAAATTTGATGAAGAAGTTGTCTATAAAGGGACACGATTTAAATTTAGTATAGAGCTTGTCGAAGAAGACAAAGAGAGTTTTGACGCTATTTTAAATCTGTTCTTAAATCCTGCCTTTAGGCTTGGTGGCGGAAGTACAAAAGGGTTTGGAAAGTTTAAAATCATAGAGATGAAAAGCGCACTTTTGGGGCTTGAGAGTTATTTAAGTAGTCTTAACGGAGGTGAGGTTTTAACCTCGCAAAGTGGCGAAGCTAAAGCATCGCTTTCAAAAGCGCACACAACCTACACACTCAAAATCAAGCCAGATGACTTTTTCATGTTTGGCAGTGGTTTTGGCGACAGTGATGCCGATATGACGCCAGTTTTTGAGCAAGTTGTGGATTATAAATTTGCAAACTTGAGTACAAAACAAGTGCTTGTCCCAGCTAGTAGCATCAAAGGAGCTTTGGCACATCGTACAACTTTTCATCTCAACAAACTACTTGGCAATACCATTGATGCAAAAAATGGAAGAGAAAATGTCAAAGAGATTTTTGGTGAAGCAAAAAATTCAAAGCAAAAAATTGATGGAAGCTAAGGCAAAATGCTCATATCAGACTGCTTCAAAGCATTTGATGAAACTTGGCAGACCAAATCGTTTGACCATGTGAGCATCGACCGTTTTACAGGCGGGGCAATAGATGGAGCATTGTTTCAAGAAAAAACGGTGGCTAAAAATGGCGATGATGATTGGTATGAGATAGAAATATTGCTAGAAAATAGCATAAAAGGTGATGAGCTAAAAGCTTTTGAAAATGCTCTAAAAGATATAACAACGGGTATGTTAGCACTTGGCGGAGCGACGACAAAAGGGCATGGCGTGTTTATGGGAACTGTTTTAAGGGATGGAGAAAAACTATGAAAAAAGAAGATATTGTAAAAATAATCAATGAAAAGTATAGCAATTATGAAGGATATGTACAGTTTTCTCATAGACCGATAGATAAAGACAAAGACATATTTCATAATGGTAAAAAAGTTGAGATAAGCGATGAGAGCGGTTTTGTCTATGAAGCTCATTTTTATAATGGCGCAGAATCCATCGCTATCAAGCAAATAAATGATAGCTGGCTGGTTTCAGTAACACAGTTAAGTGAAGTACAAAACCCAGAAGCAGACATTAAAACCTATCATGCTATCAATGGACTAAAAGTTAAAATGGCTCAGATTTGGAAAGAAGCAGAGGATGAGCTTTGTGAAGATATGAAAGTCTTAAAACTCAAAAAAGTAGTTTTTGCAGGATTTGCAAAAGGAGATGATAAATGATAACAGCACCATACAATTTCGTACCACTCAATAAAGAGGTTTTTTATCCATCATGGAGTGAACATGTAAGCCACGATGTGCCTTTTGAAGATAGCGAGAGTGGAGAGATAGAGATAACTATTACAGCTAAAAGCCCGATTTTTATAAGAGACCATGAGAAAAAAGAGGAGTTTTGCCAACACAACGGACAATACTATATTCCATCAACTAGTGTAAAAGGGATGATTAGAAATGTTTTAGAGATTATGAGTTTTTCTAAGATGAGAAATGAGAATTTCGATGATGACACTTATGCAGTTAGGGATTTGTCAAAAGCAGATAATTTTTACATGAGCGAGATGAAAAAACCAACATTTGGTGGATGGCTGAAGAAAGTTGACGCTGATTACATTATAGAAGATTGTGGTGAAGTAGGACGAATAAAACATGAACAAATTGATAAAGCATTAGATGTTGAATTTGCTAAATTTTTTAAGGGAGGAGTTTTTGATGCAAAAAACCAAAAACATAAATCATCAGAGTATAAATACAATTTGATTGAAAATAAAGATAAAAACATTACTTTATCAGAGCCTTTCAAATCAAAAACAAATGCAAAGTATGACAATAGAATTTTTTACAATTACGATAAGAATAGTAAAAAAAAGGCTATTTT
>JAOTSA010000066.1 GCA_030247515.1 Sulfurimonas sp.
CTATCTCCAAAAAACCATAAAGCAACTGTGCGTCCTCACGAATGATATGTGATGTAAAAAGTTTTATCTCCTCGCTGCTAAGAGCTGAAAAACTCTGCAAAGAGATAAAAACTTCATAAACCACTCCGCTTACGTCCACATGTACAAACGACGGCTCTTTGTAAACCACCCTACCCTTTAAACCTACTATCACTCTTTCACCGCCCTTATCTCAAACGTACCGTCATCCATCTTTACAACAGCAAAGATTTTTTCCATCGAGCCCTCTTTTGGTTTATAGCTCAAATCCATCAGAGGGTCAATGAGTTTAAAAATAAGCTCATTATGTCCTACCCATTTATCTCTGTTTATGATTCTTGCATCAAAAATACTATCCTGAAGAGAGGCACTTTTTGCACTCAAGAGAAGCAACTTGTTATTTTTCTCTTGACACTCGTTGATAATTCCATCAAGATACTCTTGTGCTTTTATATGTTGTTTATATTTTACTACAAATGTAGTAGGCATTTTGATACCATTTTGCTTAAAATACATAAGTCTTTTTTTGATCTCTTTAAAAGATTCTGCGTTATCATTGATGAGTTTTTTATATCTCTCTATCTCTTTTTTTATCTCATCTATACTTACTCTCAGCTCATGAATCTCACTTTTTTTCTCGCTAAAATCCCTGTTTTTCTCTTGATACAAAAGAGGGTCGATAGTAAAAATATTTTCACTTCCCTGTAGTTTTTTTATCTCAATCAACCTTGATGCCATCGCTTTGACATAAGAGGCACATAAACTTATCTCAATATCTTTTGCCTTGATAGTACCGCCTATCGCCTGTTCCACCTCAACTTTCTTCCCCTCAATAACACCATGTTCAAGGCGCATGACTTTTACATCATCCCCCGATGCAAAACCTTTATGAATATTGATAGTAAGATTTTTTGCGTACATTTTGGATGTTTTATGAGTTTGCCCCTCAACTGTAGCTCTGTTGGCATGTACTTTTGAGTTTGGACCTACATTTCCTTTGATGTCTATCTCGCTTACTTCAACCTCCATCCCAGTACCGATGGCATCTTTTTGATAGTCATTCTCTTTAACGCTAAGTGAGACATCAGTACCAAGCCCTGTCAAAATAGAGCCTGTTGTCTTAAAAGTTACCTCGCCGACATCCAGTTCTGATTTGACCTGATACCTGCCAGTTTCAAAACTGATATACCCGCTTACTTTGGCTTTATAGAGTATGTTTTCTCTGTTTTCTACTATCTCGATTGTATCATCAACCGTAAAAGTTGGTGCATAACGAACAAGAGGTTCTGTAGGCTCCATAAAATCACCACGGCAATTTCTTCCAGCTTTGCCTTTTTGAGGCTTTATATACTCTAAAAGAGTCTCTCTCTCCAGTACACTATGGATAAATCCACGTTTAGAGTAGTCTATCTTCTCATTTTCCCCAACTATGCTCTTTTTTTCATAATGTTTTATAAAAGCATCATTGATGGTAGGTGTAGGCTCATACCCCTCGGCAATAAGGATAGTTTGATTTTTGTCATATTTAACAACCCCATCCACTTTTGCCACAGCAGAGGCTTTTGAAATAACCTCAAAAACCATCTCGTCAAAAACACCGACAAGTATTCCTGCACGGATTTTGCTTTTGTTTATATATTTTAAAAACTCTTCTTCAAATTTTGGTATCCATGGAATCTCAGAACCCTCTCTAATACTAAGGTATATCTTGCATTTTGTGGCATTTGCACCTACAGCTGCATTGAATTTTTTAAAAATATCATTCTCATTTTTTGTAAAAATCTCTATCTCGTACGTCTGTTTTATCTGATAGTTTTTATTTAAAATAGCGGCAGCATCATCGAGTTCATGGAGTTCGCCGATACCTATCTCTTCCCAATCACTCTCTATCTTCTCTTTGTTTACTCTTGTAAAAGTTTTAACCTCTAAGATTTCAAAATCTAAAGAGTTTAGCGCAACCCCATTTTTTTTCGCCATATCCGTTAACTCTTTTGCAACGTTTTGAGTTTTTACAACAGTCGGACGAATCTTTACTGGAGCTTGCTCTATGTTGGCACTTGAACTAAACAATCCCATTTTTTTGCCTGAACTTAAATTTTTGAAAAAATTAAACTCTCCATTTTAATCAAAGATTTGTTAAAATCTCGTAAAAATAATATTTTTCTCCAAAAGAAGCCCATGTTTAGAGCGATTTTTACCAACAGTTTTGGCATTTTATTTTCAAGAGTTTTGGGATTTTTGAGAGATATGCTTACCGCCTCTGCTCTTGGAGCAAATATATACAGCGATATCTTTTTTGTCGCTTTTAAACTCCCAAACCTCTTTCGCCGTATCTTTGCAGAGGGAGCTTTTACACAGGTTTTTATCCCTGCTTATGCACATTCAAAGCATAAAGGAACTTTTGGGGCAAATATCTTTTTGCTCTTTTTGTCCATCATCCTCACGCTCACACTTTTAGTCAACATCCTGCCATCTTTGGCGACAGAAGTTATAGCGGTCGGTTTTGATGCTGCAACCATAGAACTCGCCGCCCCCTATGTTGCCATCAACTTTTGGTATCTCCCGCTTATCTTTGCGGTAACATTTTTAAGTGCCATGTTGCAGTACAAACGCCATTTTGCCACCACCGCTTTTTCCACTGCACTTCTCAACATTTCACTCATCGGCGCACTCTACCTCTCGCAAGATAAAAGCCAGAGCGAAATCGTCTATTATCTTAGTTTTGGGGTGGTTATAGGCGGGATTTTACAGCTACTCGCCCATCTTGTGGCACTTTACCATCTCGGGCTTTGGAAACCTTTGGCGGGTGGGTTGAAATATTTTAGACAAAAATCAGTGCATATAAAAGAGGAGGCAAAGAAGTTTAAAAGACAGTTTTTCCCTGCCATGTGGGGAAACTCCACACCTCAGGTTAGTGCTTTTTTAGATACATTTTTAGCCTCTTTTTTGGCTTCTGGCTCTATCAGCTACCTCTACTACGGCAACCGTATTTTTCAGCTCCCTCTCGCCATCTTTGCCATAGCTACTTCCATCGCACTCTTTCCTAGCATCGCACGCTATATCAAAAACAACGATGAGCAAAAAGCAAGAGCGTACATGCAGCGTGCCTTTTGGTTTTTGGCATATCTGCTCACTGTAAGCACGATTGGCGGATATATTCTCTCATATGAAATAATATGGCTACTTTTTGAGAGAGGCTCATTTGGAGCAAACGACACACTTGTAACTGCCTCTGTGCTTCAAATGTACATGATAGGACTGCTCCCGCTAGGACTGCAAAAACTCTTTTTACTCTGGCTCTATGCCAACGAACAGCAGATGAGAGCCGCAAAAATAGCAACTTTTTCACTTATTTTTTACATTTTTAGCGCACTAGCCCTCATCACCCCAATGGGTGCCGGCGGTTTGGCACTTGCAGGAACTATCAGCGGTTTTGTAGGCTTTGGCATGACCATCAAAGCATTTGGAGTGAAAAATTTTTACGCTATAGTTGCATCCAAAAAAGCACTCTATCTTCTGGGCGGCTCTGTTATTTTAACGGTTTTACTTCTTCTTTTTAAGGATTTTATAGCAACAATCATTTGATATTTTTTTCAAATGCGCTACAATCATGCATATACTTTATACACATAGGAATGAGCATGACAACACTATATAACCCATACGCAAAGAAAAAAGCCACCAACCTAAGCATCAATTCTGACCTTCTTCAAAAGGCAAAAGAACTTCACATTAACATCTCAAATTCACTAGAGAAAACACTTATCGAACTTATCAAAGAGCAAGAGATGAAAAGATGGGAAACACAAAACAAAAATTCTATTAACAGTTATAACAACAGAGTCGCAAAAGATGGTGTTTTTAGCGATGAAATGAGAAGCTTTTAATGGCTCAATTTGATGTTTATAAAAACAAAAATCAAAAAACAAATCAAAAAATCCCATTTTTGCTCGACATCCAAAATGATATACTTAAAAGCCTCTCTACAAGGGTGATTGTGCCTTTGGTGCTAGATATGAAACCTGCAAAAATATTAAATCCTCTATTTATAGTAGATGGCTTAGAAGTAACCATGTCAACAGCTGAACTAGCAGGTATATCCATACAATATTTAGGAACACCCATCTGTTCGCTTCAAGACAAAAGAGATGAAATAATTGCAGCAGTTGATTTTATGATAACAGGTTTTTAAAGGAAAAAAGATGACGATTTACGATTCAGTACAAAAAACAAAACGGGAGTTTATCCCTCAGGATGGGAACAGAGTTTCACTCTATGTATGCGGTCCGACGGTTTATGATGATGCACACTTGGGACATGCAAAGAGTGCTTTAGTTTTTGACCTTCTCACACGTGTTTTAAAGGCTAACGGTTACGATGTGACTTATGCGAGAAACATTACCGACATTGATGATAAAATCATCAAAAAAGCCGTTGAACAGAAGAGAGAAATAAAAGAGATTACGGACTTTTATACGGAGGCTTACCACAAAGAGATGGCAGAGCTTGGCATTTCACGCCCAGATGTCGAGCCAAAAGCTACAGAATCTCTTGAGGCGATGTTCACACTCATCCAAAAACTCATAGACGCAAAGCACGCTTACACTACCGCCGATGGTGATGTTTATTTTGATACTTCAAGCGATGGTGACTATCTAAGCATTTCTCACAGGGTTCAAGAGGAGAGCGAAAAACAAAACAGAGTTGAGAGTTCGTCCCAGAAGAGAAACTCCGCAGATTTTGCTCTTTGGAAAAGCGTAAAAGACGGCAGTGTGACTTTTGACTCTCCATTTGGCAAGGGTCGTCCTGGTTGGCACGTGGAGTGTTCTGCCATGATAGAGAAACATTTGGCTAAACACGGCGCAAAGTTTGCCGTTGACATCCATGGCGGCGGAGCGGATTTGCTCTTTCCGCACCATGAAAACGAAGCGGCACAGACCAGATGCGCAACCAACCACACACTCGCAAACTACTGGATGCACAACGGTTTTGTAAACATCGACGGCGAAAAGATGAGCAAGAGCCTTGGAAATAGCTTTTTTCTCAAAGATGCGCTTAAAGTTTATGATGGCGAGGTTTTGCGCTTTTATCTTCTTGGTACGCACTACAGAGCCAACTTCAACTTCAACACCGAAGATTTGGCGGCTTCCAAAAAGCGTTTAGATAAGATTTACAGACTAAAAAAACGTCTTTTTGGTTTAGCTTATGAGCCTGTAAAAACCTTATTTCAAGAGGAACTTTTGCAAACACTTAGCGATGATTTGAACATCTCCGCCTCTTTGGCACTTGTGGATGCGATGATTGCAAATGCAAACGAAACACTCGACACAGCAGGAAAACATAAAGAGTTCAAAGTCCAGACGCTCTCAAATCTCGCTTACATTGAGGAAGTTTTGGGCTTTGGAGCAAAAAATCCGTTTGCGTATTTTCAGCTCGGGGTAGATGAGGCGACAAAAGAGGAGATTAACGCACTTATCATGCAAAGAGACGAGGCAAAAAAAGCAAAAGATTTTGCAACATCTGACAAAATCCGTGATGCGATTTTGGCTTACAACGTGAACATCATGGACACGCCGCAAGGCACATTTTGGGAGAAGATTTAGAGCGTTTTGGTTCTGTTTTTATAACCCGTATTGAGACGAAGTTTCAGCCCAAGATAGTACGCATACGTTATAGCTTTTTTGAGTAGATAAGCACTATACCCTGTCACTTTTATGGTGCCAAAAAGCTCTCCGCTCGCATAGCGTCCGCCAAGAGCGATAAAAACCCCAAGCACTTTTGCATCAAAAGGTTTTATCTCTTGCTTGTCTATCTTTTTGCGTATGGCATCCGCCGCATACTCCGCACTTCTCTCGGCAGTTTGTGCCGTTGGAGGGAGGATGCGCCCATTGGCATCTCTTATCTCTACACAGTCACCCACCGCAAAAACATTCTCATATCCGCCTATATTTAACCTCTCATCTGGCAAAAACTGCAAGATTCTATTTTTTTGTACATCTATCGCCTCATTTAAATCCGATGCTTTGATACCACCTGTAAAAATCATAAAATGGTAAGGGAGCAAATCGCCGTTTTTGAAGTAGATATGTGAATCATCCATCTTTTGTATAAATGCGTCTGTTAGGATGTGAACGCCAAGCGATTCAAGCCGCTTGTGCGTACTTTGCACCAAAAATTCGCTCATTCCTGGCAAAATCGTCTTGCTGGCATCTATGAGATGAATCTTGATGCCTGCTACTCTGTTGCCAAGTGTTTTTTTATAGACTGCAACCACATTTGCCATCTCCGCCGCCACTTCCACACCGCTAAGACCAGCTCCGCCGATAGCTAGATTTATCTCTTGCATATCATCCTCGTTCTGAAGTTTTTTGTAGATAATTTTTTCAAATTCAGCACGAAAGTTATGCGCTCTATGAAGACTTTTAACTCCAAAACTATGCTCTCGTAAACCCTCTATAAAAGAGAAAAAGTTAGTTTTTGCACCCGTTGCGATGATGAGATAGTCATACGCTATCTCGCTGCTACAGAGCTTGACCCTTTGCGATGCAAAATCAATATCCGTCGCATGGTCATAAACAAAAGTCACTTTTTTCTTAAAGCCGCTGCACCAATCTTGCAAGTCAATAACCACATCATGCAGGTCAAATCGCCCCGCTATATAGCCATACGCCTCTGTTTGAAGATAGTGGTAAGGGTGAGCGTCTATAAGTGTTACATCCATATCCGATTGCAGAGCCAAATGCTCAACAGCACGAAGCCCGCCATACCCTCCGCCGATAACAACTACTTTTTTCTTCACTTTTTGCCTTTTACCCTCTAAAATGGCTAGAATTATACAAAAAATTACTTAGGCAAAGAATGACTGTTGAACAACTCAAAGAACTTTTACAAGAAAACACAAAAAATGCAAACGAAGAATTTAAGAGAGTTTTCCATGGACGAGGCGGACTTTTTGATGGATGGAAGCATCTCACGGTTGATTCCATAGATACCATCTTAAACGTCGCTCTTTTTATGCAAGACGAAAAGGAGGAGGAGCTTCTTGTCATGTTGCGAGATTTTGTAGCCTCAAGTCGCTACACGACGCTTGTGGTGCAAAGACGCTACCTCAAAGGCGCACCAAGCGAGGTTTTGATGGGAGAAGTGCCAGAAAATCTTTTTGCCATTGAAAACGGTATGAAGTTTAAGCTCAACCTCCTCTGTAACCAAAATAGCCTCTACTTCCCAGACATGAAAAACGGCAGAGCGTTTGTGAGAGAAAATGCACGGGACAAAAGAGTGCTAAACCTCTTTAGCTACACCTGTGCTTTTAGCGTTGCAGCAAAGCTAGGCGGTGCGTTAAGCGTGCTAAACATGGACATGAGCAAAGGTGCGCTCTCGGTGGGACGGGCAAACCACCACCTAAATGGCATCGATACAAAGGGAGTGAGTTTTTTGCCCCATAACATCCTAAAATCTTTCTCACGCATCAGAAAAGATGCCCCTTACGACCTTATCATCATCGACCCGCCAACCCTACAAAAAGGGAGTTTTGAAGCGACGAAAGATTATGAAAAAATCATCAAACGATTGCCAGAGATGGCTTCAGAGACATGCATGGTTCTAGCATGCCTCAACGCTCCAGAGCTTGATAGCGAGTTTGTCATCAAGCTCTTTGGCGAACTAGCCCCTGAGTTTACCTTTGTAAAACGGCTTGAAAACCTAAAAGAGTTTGCAAGCCAAGACGAGGAACGGAGTTTAAAAAATCTCCTATTTATGAACAGTAAATAGCCAAACTTTATTGTCAAATTGCAAGTTTTATCTCAAACCCTTTTCTCTCGCCGCCGAGCAGTTCTACACTTCCGCCATGTGCCTCTGCTATCTGTCTTGAGAGAACAAGTCCAAGCCCGTTTCCTTTGACTTTTGTACTCTTAAACGCCTCAAAAAGCTCTTGTTCGTTCTCAATCTTTATGCCACTGTCATAGATGCTAAATTTATGAAACTTTGCATCATTTTCATAGACTATCTCCACTACTCCATCTTCATTATCATCGAGTTCAATTGCATCTATGGCGTTGGTTAAAAAGTTGGAAAAAAGCATCTCCAAGAGGTCTTTGTCGGCATTCATGCTAAATTTTTGTTCAGGGAAAATAAACGTGATATCTTTGGTATATCCATAGTACCCAACCGCCATAGTGAGTGCTTCTTGAAGTTCACTCCATAAAAAGGCAGTTTTGTTTGCACTCACTCCTTTGCTAAACATAAGCGTGGCTTTTATGATGCGCTCTATGCGTGCAACGGACTTTTGTATCTCCTCTACGATGGCTACATTTTCGGGAAGCACCCTTTTTTTCAGCGTTGAGCTTAGAAGCGAGATAGAACCGATGGGATTGCGTATCTCATGAGAGAGGTGTGCCGCCATTTGCCCCATAGTTGCGAGGTTTTCCTTTCTTTTTTGCTCTGTGATATCAGTTGCGCTGAGCATGATTTTATCTTTGTAAGAAGAGCTTTTTATAAGGTAAGATTTTGAGTTAAATGAGACCTCATAATCATTTTTTTTAGATTCTAGCAACTCAAAAAGCTCATGAAGCGATTTTGCTTGCGAATTTTGCAAAAAAACAGCACCGTTTTTATCCAAAATCCAGATAGCGTTTGGCAAGAACTCCACAACCTCTTCCACCGTCTCTTGCAAATGCGCATAAGAGGCTTTGAGGTCGTTAAACTCCTTTTCTACCTTGTACGTCTGCTCAATGAGAAGAGCGAGTTCCTCTGCCGAAATGCTGCTCATCGCTCACAAAGTCCGACTAAAATCTTGTAAAGACTATGCGCATCATCGCTGCCGCAAAGCTCTCTGATGGAGTGCATCGCATAGGTTGGTGCGCCGACATCAAGTGTATCTATGCCAAGTTTTGCGGCGGTAATAGGACCGATGGTTGAGCCGCATGCCATATCGTTTCGCATCACAAAGTTCTGTGTCGCCTCGCCCAAAGAAGCAGCAACATTGCAAAATCGTGCGATGGTTTTTGCGTTTGAGGCGTACCTTTGGTTTGCATTTACTTTTATAACCGCCCCACCATTGATGCGTGGTGCGTGGGCGGCATCATGTTTTGCGGGAAAGTTTGGATGGATGGCGTGGGCATTGTCTGCACTCACAAAAAGAGAGGCACGAATCATCTGCTCAAACTCCTCATGCTCACGAAAAACTCTTTTAAGTACGCTATGCAAAAACGACCCCTCCGCACCGACTGCACTCTGACTGCCGATTTCTTCATGGTCATTGGCGACAAAAAGCATAGGTTTTGCCTCGTCCACACTGCAAAGTGCGAGCATCCCGACATAGCAACTTAGCAAATTATCTATCCTTGCACTTGCGATAAACTCCTCTTTTAGCCCCACAAAAGAGGCTTTTTGCGTATCGTAAAAGGCAAGTTCATGTGCATAAATCTCCTCTACATCCTCCATGCCGCTCTGCTCTAAAAGTTCCCTCAAAAACGCATCCCACGCAAACTCCATATCTGTTGTAGCGATGGGGCAGATGTCGGTCTGTGCATTGATACTTCGATTTTCGTTTGCTTCTCTATCAAGATGAATCGCCAAAGATGGGATGATAGCGATAGCCTTTTTTGCATCGACAAGCGCATCTTTTATGAGATTGTTTGCATCCAGATAAGAGATACGCCCCGCCAAAGACAACTCCCTGTCAAACCAAGAGTTAAGCAAAAGTCCACCGTAACTCTCCACCCCAAACTTTACCACGCCATGCTCTTTGATAACAGGATTTGGCTTAAGTCTAAGATTTGGCGAATCAGTATGCGCTCCAACCATTACAAAATTTTTACTTTTTGGATAGGTAAAAGCGATGATGGAGGAGTCATTTCGCACGACAAAGTACTTTTTGCCCTGCTCTAAAGCCCACTTTTGCTCCTCAAAGAGCCTCTCAAACCCTGCATTGTCAAACATTCCAGCCATATTTTGCACTGCATGAAAGGGTGTAGGCGAGGCATCTAAAAACCCTAAAAATCCATCGTTAAAATCTTGTTTGTTCACTTTTATCTCCTTTGTCTAACTCAAATTTTACCCCATTTGGAACTTTTTTCGGTGCTTTGATGCGTAACTGTTTATGGATGCTCTCCCGCCCATAAACCACCTCGATGGCAGACGCACTCACCACAAACTCTTTTGCCAAAAAGTCCACCATATAGTCAGTCGCCCTACCGTTTTGCGGCTGTGCCTTTACGCTCACTTTAAGCTGATTGCCCTTTGGTTTAAGCACCGCATCCTGCTTTGCCATAGGCGTACCTAAGATATTTAAAACCAAAATATCCCCATCCCACTCGTAAAAAATATGCTTTAAATCTCGTGCTTTCATTAAAAAAACAACCAAACCAAAAGTGCCATACCGATGGCGAGGTTTAGGTAGCTTATGCCCTCTTCAAAGAGCATAATCAGCAGTTCAAAGTACTGTTTTTCTAAAAAATCATGAGGTGCTAAAAGCTCGGTTTTTGCAAACTCTGTAATATCCGCACCCCAGATGTAAGCGATGATTTCAGGTGCTATGAAAAAAAGCAAAACACCACTTATACCCCAAAAATTTTTCTCTGGTTTCATCGACTGCAACGCTTTTTGTGCATGTGGATTTTGTGCTATCGCTTCTGCTTTTGCTCTTATTTTTTGTCTCATATTCGTTCCCATAGATATATAT
>JAOTSA010000067.1 GCA_030247515.1 Sulfurimonas sp.
ATATATCACTTGTTTGTCTCATAAGTAATTTAGGATTCAACATTTTTTGCTCATTTGAAGGATACATTAAATTATTTCCATACTTTATAAACAAATCATCATCAAAATATAAACTATATCTATTAATATTAGACCCTACCAATAAAGGTTTATAAGCGTCGTCTATTCTTGTGTCAGAATGATAAATTCTATTTTCTAACATTTCTCTAGTTTGTATCGGTGTTCCATGTCCCACTTGATAAGGCTTTATACCCCAAATAATTTCAGCAATATTTGAAAAAGGTATAGTCTTTTTTTTAATTATGGATAAAAATTTAAAAACTTCATTGTTTTTTTCTAAGATAACCCGACTATAAGTATCGCTAGACCAATTTATCTTATCTACATAATATTCAAAAAGTTGTTGACTGTTTTTTATTTTTTCAACTTTCACACTACTATTTGAAAGCTTATTTTTAATAATGATAGTTGAACTTTCAGCTGTAACATTTTCAAAAACGCCGTCTCCATAATCTATTATTTTCAATATTTCATATTGCAATAGTTTTTCACGAATATCTTTAGCTGTATTTATGAGCATCCATGTATTGGGAATAATAAATCCAAGTAACCCTTGATTATTTAAAAGATTTAAAGAATGTAGTGTAAAGAATAAATAGCTATCGTTACTTTTAGATGTTACATCTGGATATTTATCTTTTAAATGTAATATTTGGTTATTTGGAATACTTGCACCCCAAGGCGGATTCCCAATCACAACATCAAATCCGCCTTGTGCGAAAACTTCTGGAAATTCCACATGCCAGTCAAAGGCGTTTGGTACTACCGTTTTATCGTCTATGAGGGAGTTTCCTACTTTTATCTTATTTGCTAGTTTTGTGAGCGGTCTGCCTCTTTTTGCGGTGCGTAGCCACAGGCTTAGTCTTGCGATTTCTACTGCTCCCTCATTGATGTCCACACCGTAAAGGTTATGTTCTAGCACCTCTTTTTCCACCTCGTACACGGCAAACAAATCGCCCATGAGAAATAGGTCGTTTTGAAGTCTTTTGTGTTCTTTGAGCAAATATTCTAAAGCTTGGTTTAAAAATGCTCCGCTTCCGCATGCAGGGTCTAGTATCTTCAAGTTTAACAGCCACTCTTTGTATGCAAGCAGATTTTCTTTTGCTTCTTGCTCTTTTTTTGTCGGTTTTTTCGGATTTGTAATGGCTTCTACTTCTGTAATGCTTAGCTCAGAGCGTTTCTCTTCACACAACTTGCCAAGAGTGTTTTGCACGATGTACTCGGTAATGTAGGCAGGCGTGTAAAACACACCGTCTTTTTTTCGCTTAGACTGCTTTTTGTCAAAGTCGTTGTTCAAAAGCTGTGCGCTTATCTCTTCGAGTTCGCTGATGGAGTTCTCAAAAATATGCCCTAAAATGTTTACAGAGATGTCGCTTCCAAAGTTGTACCCAGAGAGGATTTTTGCCCGTGCATCTAAAACTTCGTTGTCAATGACAAGTTTGTTAAGCAACTCGTCCTCTGCAAAAAGTCCGCCGTTGTACATGGTAATGTCTAGGTCTTCATCTCCTGCGTTTATGGCTTCAAAATAGACTTTGTACGAGTCATAAAGAGTAAAGTTTTTGACAAGTTTTTTTACTACTTTTTGATGCTCAATAATCGTGCTGATTGTTTCTTCTGGTAAAAGCTTGGTGTCTTCACCAAAGAGTATAAATACAATCCTGTCTATAAGTTTTTGGGTTGCGTTTAAAAGTTCTAACTTGTCGATTGCCGGATTATTTTTCAGTACATTTTCAAAAAGCTGTGTTCTAAAAGCTGTGTAATCTTTGTAAAGTTTATTTGAGACATCTTGCTCATGAATGAGTGATTTCTCTTTTAGTTTGAGTGGCAAACCCTCTTTTATGCTCTCATAACTCAAAATCGTATGAAGTTTTTTAAAACCATCATAATCAAGCTCAAAAAGAAAAAACTGCTCATATGCCGTGGCTTTGTCAAAGTAAAATCTTAGCTCGTTGAAGTTGGAGACGATAACATATTTTGCATGATTGTTGTGTTGCAAGTAGCCAAAAGCTTGTCGCACTGCACTCTCTTCACGGTTATATTTTTTGTCCAAATCTTTTGTTTTTTGGTCTTTTAGCTCTATGACTGCTACTACTTTGTCATCAACTAAAAGCGCACCGTCTGCTTTTTGGGCGTTTGTCTCGTTCTTTTTTTCTCTCTCAAGCGTATAGTGTTCGTCAGCGGAGCGAGTTTTAGAGATATAACCAAGGCAGTTTTCAAAGATGTCTTCTAAAAAACCGTCTTGATAATCCGTTTCTATCCATGAAGAAATCTTCTCTTTTTTGGCTAAAAAGTTTTTGTACTTTTGCCATCTCTTTTCTATAAGTTTTTCATCTTGTTTTTGTATAAAATCGTTCAGTATTTTTTGCCCAAAAAGTTGTTGCATACCATTTTCCGTTGTTTTTATCGTTGCTTGTATCTTAGCTTATACTTGCTATACAAATCGTTAAACTTGTGTTCAATACCTACATTAATATTTAAAAGTAGAGTATGGATTAATACAAAATCTTTGAATGCAAGTTAAATTAAGCTAGAATAACAAACAAGAGCTGTAAAAGGGGTGTTACTTATGACAAAAACAGAATTTTAGGGTATTTAAAAGCTCATAAAACAGAGTTTAAAGAGAGATTTGGTGTTATCAAAATTGGGCTTTTTGGTTCATTCGCAAGAGATTAACAAAGAGAAGACAGCGATATAGATTTAGCCATAGAGATAGAAAAAGAGAGGAAAACTTTAAAAAACTTTTTTGGTTTACAAAGAGAACTTGAAGCGCAATTTGGCAAAAGAGTAGATTTGGGGATAGAAAATGCACTCAAACCGATTGTAAAAGAGTATGTCCAAAAAGAGATTATTTATATCTAAAAGAGGTAAAGTTGTGAAAAACTTAAGCATTAAAGCAAGGTTGATGGTGTTGGCACTTGTGCCGATTTTGGTTATTTTGGCACTCTCGGTTGGGAAGATAGTTTTTGACATGGGTATCAAAGCAAATCTTTTAGAGACAAAAAACCGTATTCAAGAGGTTGAGGCTTTGGCAAAGGCGATTCATTTTATGCAGATTGAGAGAGGGCTTAGTGTCGGTTTTACCTCTTCAAACGGTGCAAAAGGTGGCGATAGACTTCCTGAGATGAGAAGCAAAGCAGATAGTGCCATAGCCGAGATAAAAGATGTTTATGCCAAAACAAAGGGCGATAGTTCGGTTTTAAATAACCTAGGCGAACTAAGCGCAAAAAGAGCCGCCGTTGATGCACTCTCCTTAAGCGCACCAGATACAGGGGCGTATTTTTCTAAGACCATCATCGCACTTATAGACAGCGCAACCATTATCCCATCATTGATGGATGATAAAAATGGAAGAAACGCCATACAAGCCTACACGCATATGGCATCGGCAAAAGAGGGTTTGGGGCAGATAAGAGCAAATCTTAACGGGGCTTTTACCAAGGATAGTTTTGCTGGGATTACTTACTTTACTTTTGGCGGTTCTTTGGGGGCATACAGTGTTAACAGTCGAAAATTTTTAAATTTAGCTCCAAAAGAGTTGCAGAGTTTTTACAAAAACAGCTTTCAAGGCGAGGCGGTTGAAAAAACATTTGCTATGATAGAAGTAGCCAAAAACAAGGGGTTTGAAGGTGGTTTTGGTATAGATGCGGCTACATGGTTTACAAACGTCACGGCTTCCATCGAGATTTTGAGAAATGTTGAACTGGAACTTTACAAATACGTTTATAAAATCATAGATGAAGAGATAGCAAAGACATCTTTTAACATCATGGCGTTGAGTGTGGGCTTGTTAACAGGTATCATTCTTTTTGCACTGCTTATCCTTTTTCTTATCAAAACATCCGTGAGCAAACCGATAGAACGCTTTAGAGCAACGCTTGTCAACATAGCGCAAAGCCACAACTTAACCATCAAAGCGGATGAAAATGCACCGCAAGAGTTAAGTGAAATGGCTCGAAGCTTTAACGGACTTTTAGCAACGCTTAGAGACCTTATTGAAGTGTCAAAAAGCAGCTCAAGCGAAAATGCTTCCATTTCTCATGAGCTTTCAACAACAGCGATGGGTGTGGGCGAAAATGTGGAGAGAAGTGTAGTTGCCGTTGATGAGGCAACCAAAAAAGCTATGCAGATAAAAAGTGAGATAGAGTTAGCGATATATGAAGCAAGGGAGAGCAAAAAAGAGATACTTAGAGCCAACGAAAACCTCGCTCACGCAAGAGATGAGATTGTCAACCTCACAAACAAAGTGCAAAACTCCGCACGGCTTGAAGCAGAACTTTCACAGCGGATGGATACACTCTCAAAAGAGGCAAATGAGGTAAAAAATATCTTAAATATCATTGCCGATATCGCCGACCAGACAAACCTTCTCGCACTCAACGCCGCCATAGAAGCGGCACGTGCAGGTGAACATGGGCGAGGTTTTGCCGTGGTTGCCGATGAGGTACGCAAACTTGCAGAACGCACACAAAAAAGTCTTACAGAGATAAACGCTACCATCAATGTCATAGTGCAATCCATAAGTGACGTAAGTATGCAGATGAATGCCAATGCCGATGAAGTTCAAGAACTCTCAAACAGTGCTAGCGATGTGGATGATAAGATAAACAAAAGTGTCGCAATCGTCAAAGAAGCTGTTATTGCGACTGACAAAACAGTGAGTGATTTTGAAAAAACAGGCAAAAATGTTGAAGTAATAGTAACGCAAATAAGCCAAATCAACGCCATCTCAGCTACAAATGCAAGAAGCGTAGAGGAGATTGCGGCGGCGGCTGAACATCTAAACTCTATGACAGATGAGCTTCATGCAAAACTTGAACTCTTTAGAACGTAACGGGGGTGCTTAAACACCCTCTTAAAACCTCTCTTTTAAAACTGCCTAAAAAATAATCATAAAATCGCCCATCTTTACCCATGTAACTGCTAAAATTTTGACATATTTGAGAGATTGGAGTGTTCATGGAAGCATTACAAAAAGCGTATGATGCAAGAGCAAAAAAACTAAACAAAGTTGAAGAGACAAAAACGCTCAAAACTCCAAAAGAGGCGTTTGCGATGCTTGAACACTATGCAAAAGAGGGTTACGCATCCATCCCCGATGAAGACAAAAACTACTTCTTAAAATGCTTTGGCATCTATGACAAAAACGACCAGACACCGCAAAAGTTTATGATAAGAGTACGCATCAGCGGCGGCTACTTAAACGCTCTGCAAGCCAGAGTTTTGGGCGAAATCGCACAAGAGTTTGGAGAGGACTACATCGACATTACCACTCGTGCGCAGATAGAGTTGCGCTACATCGACATCAAAGATATACCGACCATTTTTGAGCGCATGCGAGAGGTGGGGATAAGCTCCTACCAAACAGGCGTGGACAACTTTCGCAACATCGTTACCGACCCACTTGATGTAAAAGGGTTTGATACTGTTTTGCCATCTTACGAACTGCTCAAAAAACTGGAGAGTTCATTTTTGCACGACTGGGAGTGGATAAGCGCACTTCCCAGAAAGTTCAACACTTCTATCACGGGTGCTATCTCTAACCGTTGCAACGCTTTTAGCCATGACTGCTGTTTTGTTTTGGCGCAAAAAGAGGGGATGTACGGCTACAACATGTTTCTAGGCGGAAAAGTTGGCAAAGTGGCAAAGAGTGCGGATATCTTTTTGATGCCTCATGAAGTGCCTCTTGCGTACAACTCCATCATCGACATATTTAAGCGATTTGGTTTTCGTGACAACAGAAATAAAAACCGTCTCTCTTTTTTAGTCGAAGCGGTGGGCATTGAGGAGATACGATCTGCCATCTGCCAAAACGCAGGAGTTGATTTTGCGCATGCAGGCGAGACGATGACAAAACTTGATTTTAATGACCCTGACCACGGAAAAGTGCAGTTAAGAGACGGATCTTTTGGTGTGCATATGGTTGTTCCCGCAGGTATCTTTAGTGGAAGCGATTTGGTGCATGTGGCGGATGTGAGCCAGATGTGGGGAGATGGAGAGATTCGTTTTGACATCGAGCAGAGCATCTATATACTTGGCGTAAAAGAGATAGACGCACTCAAAAACGAGTCGATTTTCCAAAAATACAAAAGTGTGGATTCGCCCTACAAAAACCACCTTATCGCATGTGCGGGCTCGCAGCACTGCCCATTTGGCGTCATCGAGAACAAAAGCGATGCCATCAAAATGGCGGAGTATCTGGAGCAAAAAGTACCGCTTGCAGAGGGCAGGGTGCGTATGTACTGGTCAGGATGTATAAAAGGGTGCGGACTAAACGGGCTTGGAGATATCGGTTTTGAGGGGTGCAAAGTCAAAGTAAATGGCGAAATGGAGGGCGGTGTCAACATCTCTCTTGGCGGAAAAATCACAAGTGAGGGCTTAGAGGGCTACACTATACTCAAATCCGCTCCTTTGCGTTACGCACACTTTTATGTCGAGACGCTGATGCTAGAGTACAAAAAACTAAAAAACCAATTTGAGAGTTTTGAGCAGTTCCATGAACGCATCCTAAAACTCTACACCCCCGCTTGCATCGGCTTTATGATGAAACTGGGAGCGTACCTTAGAGAAAATGGCATTGATATAGAGATAAACTTTGGCGAAAAAGTAAACACAGGAAGAAACGAAGAGTTTGAGCTTTTTGAACTAGGACGCAAACTCTACATGAAGCTAACAGGGCGTGAAGCATACAGCGCATACGACAGATTTACAAATGTGCTAAAGAGCGAAAAACTCCAAAGCATCCGTTCTCTTGCACCAAACGCTGATGAAAATTTAGCACTTTTGTGCGAGAAGATTTTAGAGACAAAAGAACAAAACAGAGCAGTGGTTTTTTCGGAAGTGGAGGGGTTTATAAGCTTGGGGTAGTGATACTCACATCTATTTTTTTATGCGGTTTGCCCAATAGTTTGGTTTTCTATGTAAATTCATAATTGCAATGATGAGTATAGAACCCTCATCTTGCTCTTTATAGATAACGCCGTATGGAAAATTTTTTACAAGACATCTTCTCGTGCTATGAGAAAACTTGTGCCACGCTTGAGGGTAACTGCTTATTCGATTGAGAGCATTTTGGACTTCTCCCACAAATCTATATCCGAGCCTTTGTTGCTGATATTCATAATATTCAAAGGCATCATCAAGTTCAACTATAGCGGCATCTAAAAAAGAGATAGTCACAGTTTATATTTTGCAAAAACTTCATTTGACGGAGTGGTATTTAGCTCACCGCGATTATAAGCTTCTACTCTTTTTTCAACCTCTTTCATCCACACAATGTCAACCTCTTTTGTCGGAACATCAAGACTGAGCAACAGAGCATCTATCAAGTGTAATCTTTCTACTGGTTTAAGAATAAGAACATCTTCTAAAATAGACATATAAACTCCTTTTTTAATCTTGCATAATTATATCAAAACCTAAATGTAAAAACTTATAAATAGCTAAAAATAGAAATAGAAGAGATAAAACGAAAAAAATAAAATAGGCTACTTTTATATCGTTCCACCTTTCCCAAGGTTGAATACATACAACAGATAATTCAGAAGTAGATATGAAAATAGACTAGATAAATATCTTAGGCATTCCACCTCAGGAGAGGATGGAACGAGAAAGTTATTACGATTGGAAAAAGAGAAGATATGGAGGTGTATAAACAAGCACAACAGAGAAGAAAAAGCCTATAATCCCTCTGGATTCCTAGACTTATTCCCCAGCTTGACAAATGCCACCCCGATACCTATGATGACAAATATCACAGCAATAGTAACTGTGATAAATGCAAAAGAGACAGGCTCGGCAAAATTAGGCATTTAACACCTTTGAACATCTCTCACATGTATGCTCTTCGTCTATTGACTGGTATTTCCAACATCTTGGGCATTTTGCTTTTGTTGCTTTTTGGATAACAAATATATCTCCCTCAACTTCAAATTTTCCAAGCTCTTCGATGATTTGGGTGTGTGAAATGCCTGAAACCACAAACCAATCTTCTGCAGCGGTTTTATCTATTGCGGCAATTTTTGCAGATTCTGTTACTAAAACAAGCTCCAGAGTATTTTTTATGATTTTCTCTTTTTTAAGTCCGTCAACTATCTCAAAAAACTTCTCTCTTGCACTGTTCATATAAGGAGCGTCAAAAGTTGATACAACTCCCTCTATGCCCTCATGTACAAAGTCAAAGATATCTTCTCTCTCAGCCCTAATGACGGCAGGAAGATGCTCTACTATCTCATCTGCAGTGTATGTCAAAATCGGAGCGATTAGTGTGAGAAGCGATTTTGTCATGATTGCCATTGCACTTTGGCTTGAGGTTCTTCTTGGGTTGTTTATAGCGTCACAGTAGAGGCTGTCTTTTGTGATGTCGATGTAGATACCGCTTAGTTCGTTTACTACAAAGTTGTTTAACATACTCATGCCATGAACAAAGTTGAAGTTGCTAAATGATTTATAAACATTGTCAAATACGGTTTTTGCCTCGCTAAGTATCCATTTGTCAAGCTCGCCCATTTCGTTGTACGGCGTGATAGCTTTTAGATCGTTTATATTTGCTAACATAATTCTAAAAGTATTTCTTAGTTTGCGGTAGTTTTCTGCACTCTGTTTTAGGATATTTTGAGAGATTTTTAGATCCCCTTGATAGTCACTTGATGCAACCCAAAGACGAAGTATCTCACTGCCGTACTCTTTTAAAACCGCGTCAGGTGCGACGACATTGCCCTTTGACTTGGACATCTTCTCGCCCTTTTCATCAACCGTGAAACCGTGAGTAAGAACCATTTTATACGGTGCTTTGTGTTCAACCGCCGTGCTTAAAAACATAGAAGATTGAAACCATCCACGATGTTGGTCGCTTCCTTCTAAGTAAAGGTCTGCTTGATACTCTCCTGCATCATAATTGCGGGATTTTAAAACGCTATACCATGTAGAGCCGCTGTCAAACCATACATCGAGGATGTCCGTTACTTTTTCAAGTTCATCTGCTCTATATCCAGAGCCTGGGTATAAAAGTTCTTCTGTGGACATAGAGTACCACGCATCGCTTCCGTGCATCTCAAAAATCATAGCGACAAAATTTAAGACCTTCTCATCAAGCAGGACTTCTCCAGTTGCTTTTACTCTAAAAAATGCTATCGGTACTCCCCAGTCTCTTTGACGGGAGATACACCAGTCAGGACGGTTTTCAACCATGCTTCTTAGTCTGTTTTTGCCGCTCTCAGGAAAGAAGAGAGTTTTTTCAACTTCATCAAGTGCAATTCCTCTTAGTGTTTTTGCTTCACCCTTTGGAGTGCCGTCAACGCTTATAAACCACTGTTTTGTAGCTCTAAATATAAGAGGCGTGTGGCTTCTCCAACAGTGCGGGTAGGAGTGAGTAAACTTGCTTACTTTAAGCACGCTCTCGCCCATCATCTCGATTAGCTCATCGTTAGATTTGAAGATATGGCGACCTACAAAATTTTCTCCATTTGGAATAAGCCCCAAACCTACTACACTCTCATCAAAACATCCAGTCTCATCAACAGGCATAATAACTTCCAAGTCATAAACAAGTCCGATGCGGTAGTCATCTTCGCCATGCCCTGGAGCCGTATGCACACACCCCGTTCCGCTGTCCATAAGAACATGCTCTCCTAAAACGATGCGGGAAGTTCTGCCATTTAGTGGGTTTAGGGCTAAAAGATTTTCAAACTCTTTAGCTTTGAAGATTTTTGCTACATCTCCGCTTAGGATGCCTTGCTCTCTTAGAGAGTTTAGAAGCTCTTTTGCAACGATATATCCCGTTGTGGTAAGCACATACTCTTCATTAGGGTTTAGCGATATTCCCGTATTTGCAGGAATCGTCCAAGGTGTGGTTGTCCAGATAACAAGAGCCGCTTTATCTGTTACAGAGAGTTTTGATTTTGCATCATCGCTTAGTTCAAATGCTATAAAAATAGAGTGAGACTCTTTATTTTCATACTCAACTTCTGCTTCAGCAAGTGCAGTTCTCTCCGCCCATGACCAAAATACAGGTTTGCTTCTCTCAATTAGAAGTCCCTTCTTAGCGACATTGCAAAGTGTTCGGTAGATGTTTGCTTCAAACTTAAAATCCATAGTAACATAAGGATTTTCCCAGTCGGCGATAACGCCCAGTTTTTTAAACTCATCTCTTTGGATGTCTATAAATTCAGTTGCATGTACACGGCAAAGCTCTCTGATTTTTGCAGTTTCAAGCAGCTCTTTTTTCTGCTTTCCGCCAAGTTTTTTCTCAACTTGTTGCTCTATCGGCAGACCATGACAGTCCCAACCTGGAGTAAAGCGAACTGATTTGCCGCTAAAATAGTTATGTTTTATGATGATATCTTTTAAGATTTTATTGAGGGCATGTCCGATGTGCGTGTGACCGTTTGCGTATGGAGGACCGTCATGAAGAGTAAAACTAGGTGCATCTTTGCGGTTTTTCTTCATTTTTTCATAGACTTTTTTATCATCCCAAGAAGCGTATCTTTTTGGTTCATTATTTATGAGATTGCCTCTCATCTCAAATTTTGTAGTAGGTAAAAGTAGTGTATCTTTGTATTCTATTTCTT
>JAOTSA010000183.1 GCA_030247515.1 Sulfurimonas sp.
TCTATATACCCTCCACAGTTTTAATCTCTTCATCACTCAACCCGTAAAGTTCATAAACCATTTTGTCTATCTCTTTGTCGGTTTTGGTTATCTCTGTTTTTAGTTTACATGTAAGGGTTTTGTCGTTTTCAAAGATGGCTTGCCACTCTTGTTTGAAGTTGCGTTCTGTTAGTTTGTCGGCAAATTTTAGTTTGAGGGCTTTTGTGTATTCTGTTACAAACTCCTCAAATGTCAGCTCTTCAAAATTTTGGAGTTTTTTTGTGAGTTTTTCGAGTTTTAGTTCGTTTAGGAAGTTTTGTTTTGTCTCTTGGAGGTTTTTGTTTAACTCCAGCATTTTGTCTGCTTTTTGGATGAAGGGTTGTTGATTTTCAAGAGATATATTTGGGACAGGCAACATTCCTAAATTATCTTGATTTACATTCAAGTAACCGCCCGCCATTGTATTTGCTGAATTTGCAATTTTAAATATGAATGTAAGAAGTTTAGAATTTAATATGCACCCTATAAATTTCAAACTACTTTCATTTTCAGCTGTCAAAACAGTTGTTGATTTCAAAGGTAAAAATATACCTTCTATGTCAATAAATGCTTCAATTCTTATAGCCATACCTGCAAAAGCAATTTTTGGTTTTTGCGTCCACATTTTCTTTTTAATATTTTTTAAATTTACAATTGGATGCATATATGTATCTTTTATATATGTCATAGAAGAAATTCCCCATGAACAACTATAAGGGTCTATCGTTCCAGTATTGATTAACTTTAAATAGTCTGTATCAATAATTTTACTATTTTCTATAAATTCTTTTATCTCATATGCTTCAGAGACTGTTGCAGAAGAATATAAACTAAACTCTTTTTGAAGATTTAGAAGTTTGTATTTAGTAAAAACTTTTGAATACAAATCATAGTTTCTATCAAGATACAGTGCCCAATTATTTTCATATTTATAATTCACATTTCTTGAAAAAGCTTCATCATCTTTTTGATACGATATTTTTATATTAGACAGTTGAATTTTTTTGCTAAGAGATACTATAACAGGATATACATCTATTTCAAAAACATTATTTACAGATAAATCAAAGACTTCATTTAAAGAATAATTTTTATTAATGTATTCTCTTAGTGTAGTGCCATAATTAGCAGATAAAATTTTATTTGGAATAATAAAAGACAAATATTGATTATTTTTTAACAAACTCAATCCAAGTTCTATAAATGGTATAAATATATCCCAATTTCCTACGGCTGTTTTATAATTTTTAGCTATCCATATTCTTTCATTCTTGTAGAACTTAGTCATACTTTCAGAATCCACATACGGCGGATTCCCAATCACAACATCAAACCCACCCTGTGCAAAAACCTCTGGAAACTCTGCATGCCAGTCAAAGGCGTTTGGTACTACCGTTTTATCGTCTATGAGGGAGTTTCCTACTTTTATCTTGTTGGCTAGTTTTGTAAGCGGTCTGCCTCTTTTTGCGGTGCGTAGCCACAAACTCAGTCTTGCTATCTCAACTGCGCCCTCGTTTATGTCCACACCGTAAAGGTTGTGTTCTAACACCTCTTTTTCTACCTCATATACGGC
>JAOTSA010000068.1 GCA_030247515.1 Sulfurimonas sp.
ACATGAATCTCATTTCCTGCCGCTTCTGGCGTATGCGTCGTAAAGACAACATGCTTTCGTACCTCATCCATATCGCAAAGTCTATTATAGAGTTCATAAACAAGCGGCAGAGCGTGTCCCTCGTTCATATGGTAGATGTCTGGTTTGTGGTTGATGGCTTCTAGCATTTTTGCTCCGCCTATACCCAAAACTATCTCCTGCGCTACCCTTGTGCGTTCGTTTCCGTCATAAAGTTTATGTGTAATGGTTCGTGAGAGGTAGTCGTTTTCATCTGTGTCGGTTGAGAGCAAGATAACAGGAGCTGTTCCAAAAACCTCTGAACGAAGTAAAAAGCCCTTTACCGTGACAGCTACATTGTTTATCTTTACTACCACTTTTTGTTCAAGCTCTTCTAAAAAGTAGTAAAACTTTCTTGTGTAGTGTGGTTTTAGTGTTCTGTCTTCATTGCGTGACTGGTCATAGTAGCCAAAGCTCCATAAAAGCCCGATGCCCACGACATTTTGCTTAAGGTCATACGCACTGCGCATATGCGAACCTGCTAAAAAGCCAAGTCCGCCTGAGTAGATTTTGAGCGACTGATCGATTGCAAACTCCATAGAGAAGTAGGCAACGCTTTTTTTGAATTTTTCATTGATATCGTACGAAAAGAGATTCATCGGTTTTTCCTAATCTTGTTTTGCAACAATTCTACATTCACTATCCTAAGAGCGGCTTGAAAGTCAGATTTGATAACTACTTCCACTCAAAACTAGCATTATAAAGCAGTTTGTTTTTTCGAAACACAAAATCCATCTGCGAAAAAATCGTCTTTAAAATCTTTATGGTCTCAAGCGTGTAAAGCCCTTTGTTTAGCATCACACACTCCGCTTTATGGGCAAAAGCAACATCAGAAATCTCTGCACGGCTTGGGATGTTTGTCTTCATCTTACTCTCCAAAACCTGTGTCGCCAAGATAGCTGGCATGTGTGCTGCTGCGCAAAGGTCTAAAATCTCCTGCTGCATATATGCTAAGTTTTCAAACCCTATCTCTATGGCTAAATCTCCACGTGCTATCATTACGCCTGCGTTGCCATAATTTGTAAGTGCTTCGAGAATAGAAGGAAGATTTTTGACACCTTTTTTTGTCTCTATCTTTGCAACGATTCCCACATCACCGCACTTTCCAAGAGCATCCAGTTCGCCTATAAGTTCGTAAATATCATCCGCACTTTGTGCAAAAGAGATGCCGATGATATCAGCGTACTCGCAAATATGTGATAAAATCTCTTTATCACGCACACTGATTGCTCTTAAAGAGATATCGCTGTTTGGGAAGTTGATGCCCTTTTCATCTTTTATCTTGCTCCCTTTTTCTTCCTTGCTCACAACCGTACAAAGTATATCCTCTGCATCTATCTCTTCTACAACCAACTGCACTTTGCCATCATCCACAAATACAGGATCACCGACTTTAGTTATACTCCCAAGTCGCTCAAGCGTACATCCGATGACTGCTTTACAATACCCTTTTTTTGCTTTTGTCTTTTGTGAAGATGCCGCTTTGATGAGTATTTTATCTCCATAAAAAACCCTTATCTTCTCATCTTTTTTAGATTTGTCCAAAACGGTTCTGATTTTTGGTCCTGCAAGGTCAACATAAATCTTTGGTGTGTTGTTTTTTACCTCTTTTATCTCTCTTGCCATATCCGCCCACGCTTCTACATCATCATGTGCGGTGTTGATACGAAAGAGATGTACCCCTTCCTCGCAAAGAGGCCCAAACCAATCTTCCTCTTCATCATAGTTTGATGGCACGGTTATCATAATCTTTGTTTTATCACTTGAAGAGGAGAAAATCGTAGCGTTTTTATCCATGATGGCGTGTGATGCCTCATAACTCAGGTGCGGCTCACTAAGTGCCACATCATGCCCCAATGCATGCGATAACATCTTGAGTGCTACATCCACACTTGCTTCTATATGCGCCTGTGAACGCCCAAAAGAGGATAATCCCACTTTGGTGAGGTCATCTTGAAGATGCGAAAAATCATATTTTCGTAAGTTGAGATACTGCTTCATATTGAGAAGTGAAATATTGGTTGTTTTTGGGTCGATACCCTCCATGATTTTCTCTCTCAAATCAAGCAAACGCTCAAAAAGTTCTGCTAAAAAAGCATCATTTACAAATGTATCTTGTGGTTTTTCTTTTTTTTTCATCATATTTCCGTTTTATTTTTTGAAAGTTTAAGATAATAGGATTACAATTGCATAGCAAGAGAGAGGAGCTAAAGATGGTACGATTTTACACACGTCATGAAGATAAGTTTCAAGTATGGACACTCAGTGAGATGGTGGGCAGGGGGGAGCTAAAAGATGTCCTTTGGGTCGATATGCTCAAACCAAAAAAAGAGGAGATTGACAAAGTTGAGGCTATGTTTGGCGTGGATGTTCCTGATAAGTTTGAGCGTGAAGAGATTGAGCTTAGTTCACGCTACTGGGAAGATAACGACACCATTACTATCAGTTCATACTTTTTTATCTCATTCTTTTTTGTAGCAACGGCAAAGGGTCACTATAACGAGAGCGTGGGATTTGTCATCAAAGAAAACACCCTCTTTAGTATCCGTGAAAGTGAGCTTAGAACCTTTGACACTGTACACAAAATGGTTGCGCAAAACCAAAAAGAGCTTCTTGGCGGCTATGAGATTTTTATGCAGATTTTTGATATACGCATCGACCAAGATGCCGATTTGCTTGAGTACGCTTCAAGAGAGAGTGATGAGATAAGAAAAAAACTGCTCCTAGAATCAGATGTAAAATCCACAGAAACGCTAAAAAAGATAGCAACGCTCCAAGAGTTTACCCTCAAAATCAGACAAGGAGTTTTTGACAAAAGACGCATCCTAACCGCCATGGCAAAATCCTCAAAACCGCCTCAAAGCATCAAAGAAGACCTCTTTATCATGATGCGAGACATTAACTCTCTTGTCGAATTTATCGCCATGAACGACAGTACGCTGGAAAACCTCCAAAACCTATTTTTGGCACAAACAAGCATCGAACAGAACAAAATCATCAAACTCTTCACGGTAGCAAACGTCGTACTCATGCCACCCACCCTCATAGCAAGCATCTACGGCATGAACTTCCACTTTATGCCAGAGCTAGACTGGACACTAGGCTACCCACTCTCTTTGAGTGCGATGATACTCTCAGGAGTTATCCCACTGCTTTATTTTAAGAATCGTGGGTGGTTATAACTTTTAACACAATGCTCCTCTGATGGAAGTTTTTCAAGTTTTTTACCCTCACGTGTGAGTTTTTCGACATAGCGTACAAAACTAAGTGCATAGTCGAGGTATGTATCGACACCCACTCCTCTCTCATCTTGTACTCTTTTAAAAGTTGTATATCCATCTTTTCCAGCAGCGATATAGCTGTTTGTCACGATAACATACATTTTATTTGCTCCAACTCTTTCCCACTCTCCATTTGCTCTGTTTTTTATCTCTAGGTTTAAGATACGATTGTTTTGTTTGGCTTGTGTGTTTACATCATAGCGCAATCCGTACGCATAAGGAAAAGAGCCTCCAGAACCACCGTTGTCGAGATAGTTTGAAAGAGCATCTTCAAGAACCTGTTTGATTTCACTACCGTACATGTCTATCTCAAAAAGTGTGTTTGAAAAAGGTAAAAGTGTGTATGCAGTTGCTATCGTCACATCACCCTCATCTACAGAGGTGCGTACACCGCCACCGTTTTGGATGCAGGCATCCGCACGGTTGCTAAGTTCGTAAAATGATTTTGCAACAAGAGGCACTATGTCACTGCCTCTAGCAAGAATCTTTTTCCCGTCTGTAGTCTCAGGGATACGTGTATGTCCTATAAACTCATCAGCCTTACCGATAACTATACGTTTTTGTTCATCAAAACGCTCTTTGTAGTTTGCAAGTTTTCTCTTAGTCTCCTCATCTTTTTTGACTATGGCAGTTTGAGGAAGTCTGTTTAAGAGAGAAACTATCTCATTTTGTGTAGCACTCTTTATGGGTACATCTTGACCTTGCGTATCTTTTTGCGTAAATGTCTCTCCAAGAAGAAGTGTTGCCGCACCGCTGCAATCCGTCACAACACCATTGGCATCAAATGCAACATCCATAGCTCCAATGGCGTAACCGTACTGCCAAGCATGCCCTATACACACCTTTTTGCCATCTCTGTCTTGTGTCTGAAATGGATAACTCTTCTCATGGCTTTGCAGTCCGACAACGCTAAAATCACCCATCAAAGAGTGTGAATCCCCACCTATGATAATATCGACACCGCTAAGTTGTGCGGCATAAGCTTTGTCATTGCGCAAGCCGACATGTGAGAGCAGAACTATCTTATTTACCCCGTAAGTTTTAAGTTCGTCTATGTATTTTTGTGCCGTTGCAACTTCATCGTAAAAAGTAATAGCACTGCTTGGATTTGATGAGGCTTTTGTTTTTTGTTTGGTGTCGATTCCTACAACACCCACTTTTTCTCCGTTAAACTCTTTAATGAAGTATGGTTTAAATTTACCGCTCAAAACAGAACCACTCCGTGCCTCAATATTTGCCGCCAAAATATTTTTGATATTTAAGTCGTTCAAAAATGCCGCAAGAGCCACATCTCCGTCATCAAACTCATGGTTTCCTAGCTCAAGCGCATCCCAAGAAATCATGTTTAGCATATCGCTATCGGCTTTGCCTTTAAAAAGAGAGTAGTAAGGCGTTCCTTGAAATGTGTCTCCAGCATTTAGTGTAAGCGTATTTGCCTTGGAAGCCTGTAGCTCTTTGATTTTTGTAGCCATACGTGGATATCCGCCGATCTCTGCTTTAGTAGCAATGCCGTTGATGTTGAGCAAAATCGTTTCACTCTCAAGGTGTGAGTGCGTATCGTTTACATGCACGACGGAGAGTAAAAACGGGTACGATATCTCTGCTTTTTGATTTGCATGAAAGGCACAACCGCTTAAGCAAAAAAAAGCCGCAAATACGGCAGTCACAACACCTTTCATGAACCCTCCAAAAATCAAATATACTCTAAAACAAGCTCTTTTATTCTCTTGTATATCTTCTCAAAATCCGTCGAATAAACTCTGTTTTGGGCGATGGCGGTGATGAAGTTGGTGTCTCTCTCCCATCTTGGCACGAGATGCATGTGTATATGTTCTGCTATGCCCGCACCGCCTGCACGACCGAGGTTCATGCCTATGTTTACCCCATGCGCACCAAACCCCTCTTTCAAAAGCCGTACCCCTTTTTGCGCCAAATCGCTCATATGAAGCCAAGTCTCTTGTGGCAGCTCTTCTAACTTGTCAGTGTGCAGATGCGGGATAATCATAAAATGCCCAGGGGTGTAAGGGTAGCGGTTCATAACCATAAAACAGTGTTCATCACGGTAAAGCACATGCAGTGTCTCATCCTCTAGTGCGTTTTGGCTGATGTGACAAAAGACACATCCATCCACCTCTTTGCCTGCCACGTACTCGCTTCTCCACGGAGCGTATAGTATATCTTTCATCGTATCCTCTTTTTTATAGAAATGCAAAAACTAGATTTGGAAACAACATAACCAAAACAAGTGCCAAAAACTGCAAAACTATAAAAGGAACGATGCCTTTATAGATTTGCATAGTTGTCACACTATCTCCCGCAGCCCCTTTTAAAAAAAAGAGCGAAAGCCCAAAAGGCGGGGTAAGAAATGATGTTTGTAGGTTAAGTGCAATGAGAACACCAAACCAAACAGGGTCGATGCCAAAAGCGTGCATGACAGGGACTAAAATGGGAACGACGATAAAACTTATCTCTATAAAATCTATAAAAAATCCAAGAATAAAGATGATTAACATAGAAAATGCTATAAAAAACCAGACATCGCCAATCTCTTGAGAGAAAAACTCCAGTATAAGGTCACTGCCGCCAAGTTCATTAAAAACAAGAGAAAACGCCGTCGCCCCGATGAGTATCATAAATATCATGCCGCTAAGTTTCACGCTCTCTAGTGTTGCATATTTGAGCATCTCAAAGCTAAGAGTTTTGTTGAAAACTGCAAGCAAAAGTGCGCCTACAACGCCAAATGCGGCTGATTCGGTGGGAGAAGCCACCCCTGCAAAGATAGTTCCAAGCACGGTTAGCATCAAAAGCAGAGGCGGTGTGACTGCCTTTAAAATCTCCATAACACCAACCTCTTTGACATCTTTTGCAACGGGTGCAACCTCTGGTTTTAGGTAGGAAAAAACAAAGATATAGATGATGTAGAGCAAAACCAAAAGAAGCCCAGGTAAAACAGCACCCATAAAAAGCTCACCGACACTCACGCTCATCACATCGCCTAAGATGATAAGTATGATG
This sequence comes from Sulfurimonas sp., assembly GCA_030247515.1. Classification (GTDB taxonomy): domain Bacteria; phylum Campylobacterota; class Campylobacteria; order Campylobacterales; family Sulfurimonadaceae; genus Sulfurimonas. The sequence continues at coordinate 6,354 of JAOTSA010000068.1, forward strand.
GATGGCGGGATGATTTGCCCAAGCGTGCCGCTGGCGGCTATCGTGCCGCTTGAGAGGCTTTTGTCGTAGCCTGCACGAAGCATAAGAGGAAGTGCGATAACGCTCATCATGACAACACTTGCAGAGACCACCCCAGTGGATGCCGCAAGCATCGCCCCCACCAAAACAACGCTTACCGCCAAGCCGCCGCGAATCGTACGAAATGCCGAACTCATAGCAACAAGCAGTTTTTCCGCCATAAGAGATTTTTCAAGCACAAGCCCCATCACTATAAAAAGCGGAACGGCGATAAGCGTGGTGTTGGACATGATGCCGTAGATACGAAACGGGAGTGTCGCAAAGATATCAAACCCTATCTCAGGGATAAAAAAAGCAAAAACGATAGAGACCGCCCCAAAGACAAAAGCAACAGGAATCCCAACCATCAAAAGTGCCAAAACCACCACAAACATCAAAATTGCTATCATAGCGACCTCCATTTGGCAAAATTTGTCTGCACCTCTTTTACGCTCTGAAGCACCAAAAATGCAAAGGAGAGCGGCAGAAGCGACTTGACCAAAAAGCGATACTCCAGTCCCCCAGGGTCAGATGATGCCTCGTTTTGCGCAAAACTCATAGCGACAAAATCAACCCCAATATAGACAAGAAGCAGAGAAAAAGGGAGGATAAAAAACAAAGAAGAGATGACACCAAGCAACGCTTTTGTTTTTTGTGAAAAGGAAGCATAGAAGATATCAACCCTCACATGCGCATCTTCCCTAAGCGCATACGCTATCCCAAGCAAGATAACAACATCAAAAAGATGCCACTCCAACTCCTGCAACGCCACCGAACCCGTAGCAAAAAGATACCTCGCCGTCGCATCATAAACTATCAGCAAAACGAGAAGAGAGAGGATAAAAGCGGTGAAGTAACCGAGGTATTTGATGGATTTGTCTATCATGATTTGACGCTTACTTGTCCATTCATAAGCATAGGGAGGAGAAAATCTCTTAGCTGGGTTAGGTTTTGGGATTGTTGTTCAAGTAAAAGTTTTTTTTCTAATATCGGATTTATTGTTTTTTCAATTTTTTCTATCAATTTCATTGGAGGTATTGCAATTTTACTTTGTTTCAAATGTTCCTGAGTAATATGCCCCATTGTTGTTTTTCGTAAATCTGCCATCATTTTAAAATGTTGTAGATAATTCAATAATTCAAAAAAATAGAAAACTTTTGGATATTTATCTGATGTTACTTTAAAAATATGTTGATTTAAAGCACCTTTTCCATTAGCCCACATTTTAACATCTAAAGTTGCAGACCAAGAAAAAAGAATATCACCATTTTCTATAATAGCTTCTTTTGGAATATCTGCTTTTGCAAATTCAGTGTTATCACTATACCCCTCATTCATCTCTTTAATTTTAATTACTCTTAAATAATGTTCATTGACTGGGCGATGTTTTTGCATTGGGAGTCCATTAAAATAATTTGCAATATTCCACAATGAGTCAACCTTCCAACCCTCTGGAATCTCTCTTTTTAACTCCTCGTTATAAACCATTTTACCGCCTGATGATTTATAAGGTTTTCCATCAACATTAGGAAAATCAAACTGCACAAACCAATAATCATAAAGAGTTTTTGCCATCACTTCAAGCTCTTTGTTTATGCGGTTGTTGAGTTCTATTTTGGCATCTAAAGTGGAGAGGACTTTTGCGATTTTTTGTTGTTCATTTAGTTTACTTGGAATCAAAAAAGATAAATTTCCAATATCTTGTGGATTTATTGAAGGATAAGAAGAAACACTATTCTGAGCAATCATTTGCAAGTAATTTGTCACTTCTTTATCAGCAAGTAAATAATACAAAAATTTTGAATCTACATTTTTATCATTAATGTCTAGTGTTACAAATCCAGTAGATACTATTAGATTCTTAATTGGTTGTTCTATAAATCCATGATGCTCTTGATTTGGTCTAACTGTAGAGTAAATAATAGTATTCTTTTTTACTTTTCTTTGAGCTCTACTAGGATATGTATCTTTACCATATTCTAAAAATTTAACTTCGTTTATCTTGTTTTTTGTTATATTTCCCGTATCAAGATAATTTATAAAAGACGGTATATCTAAAGATGATATTGTTTCTCTGTTAATATCACAAATATTTTTTATAAATATCTTTTTTCTACTCAAAACTTAACCCCTTCAAAGAGTTCCTTATCTCCTCTTCCAAACCCCTGCCCTCAGCAAACATCTTTTCCAAATTATCACTAAACCCTTTCATCTTAGCTTCAAACTCATCTTTGCTTATATCCACATACTCTATCTTCACATCAAAATACTGTCCTGCCGAAAAGGAGTAGTTTTTGGCTTTTATCTCATCATAACTTAGCACGACCGACAAATCTTCTTTGACTATCTTGTTGTTAAAAGTGTTGATGATTTCATCTTCTTCTTCGGGACTTAAAACCGTTTTCTGGTTTTTTCCCTCTTTTACTTTTTTGCCTAAGTTTGAAGCATCTATAAGCACAACGCTCTCTTTGTTTGAGCGGTCTATGAAGACTATGGAGACATTTGTACTTGTAGTTGCAAAGATGTTACTCGGCATGGAGACCACGCCTGCGAGCATCCTCTCATCTATGAGTTTTTCCCTTATCTTTCTGTCTATGCCGCTTTGTGCGGTGATGAAGCCAGTCGGTACGACCACGGCGGCTTTTCCGCCTTGTTTGAGTGAGAAGATGATGTGCTGTAAAAACAAGCTATAAATAGCCATGCTCTCTTTTTTCTTTGCAGGAACATTTGGGATGCCCGCAAAAAATCGCTCATGATTTTCTTTAGCGTCCAAATCATCTCTATAATCGCTAAAGTCCATTTTAAAGGGAGGATTTGAGACGATGTAGTCAAACTTGCGTAATGCTTTACCCTCTTTGTGGTAAGGGTGCAACATCGTGTTACCCTGAATGATGTTTTGTATGGAGTGGATAAGGTTGTTTAAAACCAGATTTAGCCTCAAAAGACTTGACGATTTTTGAGAGATATCTTGTGAATAGATACTGCATTTGTCCTCGCCTATGGCATGAGCGATGTTCATAAGAAGCGTTCCCGAACCAGCCGATGGGTCGTAACATGTCACATTTTTGACATCGCCTTGCACTAAGATAGCCGCCATGATTTTTGCCACGGCATGTGGAGTGTAGTACTCTGCATATTTTCCGCCACTGTCGTTGTTGTAGTCTTTTATGAGATACTCAAAGATAGTCGCATAAAAATCGTACTTTTGGGTAAAGATATTTTCAAAACTAAAATTGCCAAGTTTGTTGATGATAGCCTTGCAAAAAGCATCTCGTTTTGAACTGTCGGTAATGAACTCGCTCACATTGTCAAAAAGAGTTATTTTTGCACCACCCTCTGTTTTTACCGCAAAAATATCGTTATTGTCTCTGGCAATAGTTCTAAGCGTATCATCAAATGTTTTAGCAAAATCGGGGCTGTTTTGGATATCGAAAAGATGAGTTATGAGATGCTCAGGCTTCAAAGTAGCAGTATCGGCACCAAGTTGCAAAAGCAGCATCTCTTTGTCATCATCTGACATCTCTTTGTATGTCACTTCCCACTTTGTAGCAGATGAGAGTTTTTTATCCGCTTTTTTAGCTTCATACGCAAACTTGTCATTTAAAAATTTATATAAAAATACTTGTGTAATAATCTTAAACTCATTGCCGTCATTGCCTAAGCCATAACTAGAACAAATTCCCTTAAGGCTGTCTATCAACTTTTTTGTTTCTCTCTCAAAATCTACTGTTATCAAAATGTATTCCTTGTTATAATGTTTAATATGTTATACTTTTTGCACTCAAAAAAAGGAAAGTTTCTGTGAAAAAAACGATTGCAAATAGCAACAAATATTTTTCTAATGCAAAAAAGAAAGAGAATATGATTGTCAATTCTGTTTATACTTCTGCTAAAGTTGAGGGTTCTAAAACTACAAAAAAAGAGCTCAAAGAACATTATAAACTTATTCACTCATAATCTCCTCTTCGATTTTATCTTTTAACAACTTTTGCATAGGTTCGTAGTTGCATTCATACCCAGAATGAACTTTTTGTATATAGTTATCCTCTTTTTTAAGCTTTAAGCCTATCATTGGAAACCCATTTTTTGCTAGTATTATGTCACATACAAGCCTGCTTATGCGTCCATTTCCCTCACGAAAAGGGTGTATAAATAAAAAATCACTTATGAGTTTAGATA
>JAOTSA010000184.1 GCA_030247515.1 Sulfurimonas sp.
AAAGTGGGGAAGGTTGAAAAATTAGTGAGGTTCAAAAGTAGAAAAAACTTACTTAAAAAATTATGTCTTTTCTAGTGAGCAGATCTCACCTTCCAAGTTTTTAGCTTCATTCATCGCTTTTATGGTAGTTTTATTTGGGATTTTTAATTCAAAAGGTATCCCTTTTTCAATTTTTACTTTTTTTAAAAAAAGTGTAATAGCCTGAGATGTAGTTAGCCCTAATTCGTGGAAAATGGCTTCTACTTCACTTTTCAAATTACTATCTATCCTTGCTCTTACAGTAGTATCAAGCATCATTGTGAAATCCTTTTTTAGCTTTTATAGAAAATGTAGCACAAAATTACTACATTTTCTATATTAACTTCTTTAAAAATTTAGTTGAAAGTTAAAGGAAGAGTGGCTTTGTTTAAGAAAATGCATAAAATTATGTAATGCACCTGTTTTCAATCAATAAATAATTTATCCCAAATTTTTTCTAATCTTTTGGCTAGGTGATAGGCTAATAAAGGGGGGACGGCATTACCAATGACTTTATATGCTCCAGATGCTGACAAATTGTAAGGCTCCCCTTTTTTTACTTTTCTAACAAATTCATAATTATCAGGGAAAGTTTGTAATCTAGCGCATTCTCTAACAGTTAATCTTCTTTCATTGTATTTTTTTAATTCGTCAATATATTGACCACCATTTTCAATACTTAGTCTTCTATACTCTATATTTCCGTGATGTTCTGCTCTTATAGTAGGAGATATATGGTCTAGTTTTACTTCAATATTACCTTGATATCCTTTATAGAATTTTGCCTTTGAATATTCTTTTTGAGCTAAATCATCATTTTCCTCATTAGGCTCCTTAAGTTTATCAAAAGCCATTTTACAAGTTGAATATGGTTTTAAATAATTTTCAGCAATCAAAGTATTTTTTTTAGGGTTATAGTGTGTTTCTTTAGGATATGGGTTTAATTCATCAGGTATATTATCGCTTTCCAAAATATCTATCACTTCTTTTTTTAGATACCTTTTATTTAACCCAATAAATATAATTCTTTCTCTACTCTGAGGGACACCATAATCTGCTGAGTTTAAAACTTTTGAAGGAACTACTATGTATCCATTATCAATAGACCTAAAATCATTTTCAATTATATTTCTAACATCCCCAAGTGTAATAAGACCCTTAACATTTTCAGCATAAAATACTTTAGGTTTAGTTATTTCCACTACTTCTTTAAGCCACATATATAATTGCCCTCTATTTTCAGCACTAGCTATTTCTAATTCACAAGCTAAACCACCATTGTGTCCTTTATTTGAATTAAATCCTTTCCTGTTACCTGCTACACTAAAGTCTTGACAAGGAAATCCGCCCGTAAGAATATCAATATTTTCAGGAAAATTAAACTTGCCCTCTCTATGTAATTTGACTATATCTACAATACTATCTGTATGAAATACATCTGGATTAGTGCCACGATTTTTAAAAAATGGTATCCAACTAGCTTCAGCAGGTTTTAATATATCATTTGAAAAAACTGTTTCAAAAGATGTTTCATTT
>JAOTSA010000069.1 GCA_030247515.1 Sulfurimonas sp.
ATCGAACACTCCAAAAAAGTCTCCAACCTTATCGGAGAGATATCCATCGCAACAAAAGAGCAATCTGAGGGAATGGGGCAGATAAATCAGGCAATGGGACAAGTTGATCAGGTAACCCAACAAGTTGCGGCAAACTCGGAAGAAGCGGCGGCGGCGGCAGAAGAACTAAATGCACAAGCCCTATCTATGATGGAGACTGTTTCTGTACTGGCGCAAATGGTTGGCATGAACACAAACAGTGCCATCACAGCAAAACCACAAACACAAAGAGAGTATGTGCATCAACCAGACATCAAAAGCTCACAAATGCTCCATAAAACAACAAAAGAGAGTGTTGCTCAAAAAAGAGTATTGCCAAACAAAGCGGAAGAGATTTTTCCACTTAGTGAAGACGATTTAAAAGAATTTTAGATGAAAATCGACGGAGATATACTCACTATAGACTTGAATCTCTCTATGGATGAAATCGTGACATTGGAAGAGTTTGTTCGCCCAAGGATTGAGTATATAGAGAGGATTGAAACAGAGGATGGAAGCGTACTCTCTTCAAGCGCACTGCTCTCTCTTTTAGTCAGCATAAAAAAAACTCGCCCTGAAATAGAGATACCATTTTTAGAAAAAGAGCAAACAATCTCTTTTGCCTCTGGAACAGTGCATTGGAAATATCATGATTAGTCAAGAAGAGCTAAAAGCCATTTTTATAGAAGAAGCCACTGAGATAGTCGAAAAACTGGATGTTGACATCATTCGTTTTGAAGAAAATTCAAATGATTTTGAACTCCTAAACGAAATCTTCAGAGGTGTTCATACACTCAAAGGAAACTCAAACGCTTTTGGCTTTACAAGGCTGGGCGAGTTTGTACACCATTTTGAGGATTTGCTGGATTATTATCGTTCTACAAAAGAGCGCATAGAGGCAAACAACTTAGAGCTATTTGTCGAGAGTGTGGATGTCGTCAAAGAGGTTATGGGATGTGAACTAAACTCCATCAAAGAACTGCCTCAAAGCTACACCGTATGTTTGGAAAACATCAAAAAGCTTCTTGATGTTAAAAAGAACAAAATCCCTGCCTATACACCGCAAGAGAGTCCTGAAGTTTTAAAAAATCTAGCTTTAGAATTTGACGAACTCCCTCTATTTCCAGATGAAGATGCTCTTGAGCAGAGCATCAAAATACATCAAGCTATGCAAACAGAGGCGTTAAATCTTTATAAAATCACTTTAACGTTGGATGAGGATTGTTACAAACGTGGGTTTGACCATTTTATCTTTTTAAAAATAGTGGGTGAACAGGCAAAGTCGCTAGAGAGCTTTTTTAGTATGAAAAATATTCAGACGATAGAAGATTTTCAAAGCACTCAAAATAGTATCGACAAGGTGGACATTGTTGCGCTAACGCCTCTTGTTTATGGAGAGATTGAAGAAATTTTTGAGTTTTTGTTTGACCATGAATACAAAATCACACCCATACAAGCCCCACCACCGCCTCCACAAAAAGAGGCAGAAAAAGAGGTAGAGACGGTATGCAAGAGTGCTGCAAATAACAACACAGAAACAGTTTCAAGCACAAATGCAAATGCGCCAAAATCAACTATCCGCATCGACACATACAAAGTAGATGAACTCTTTGATTCTGTTGGAGAGTTGGTAATCGCACAAAATTTTATAGCGCAAAATAGAGAGATTCGTTCTATAGAAAACGAAACGATTAACCGCACCATAGAAGTTCTCTCAAAAATCACGAAAAAGATTCAAGACAGAGTTATGAGTCTTCGCATGGTTGCCATAAAAGATACATTTGAGAAGATGAAGCGTGTTGTTCGTGACACCTCCAAAAAAACGGGAAAAGAGATTCACCTCATCATACAGGGCGAGGAGACAGAAATCGACAAAACCATGATAGACTCTCTCTCCGACCCGCTCATTCATATCATCCGAAATGCCATAGACCACGGCTTGGAATCAAATACTTTTGAGAGAGAAAAAGCTGGCAAAAATGCAGAGGGAATAATCTCTTTGAGAGCTTTTCATAAAAGCGGCAACATTGTTATAAGTGTTAGTGATGATGGTAGAGGGATAGACAAAGAGAGAGTGCTTGAAAAAGCGATAGAGAGAGGTGTTTTGGGCGAAAATGAAAACTTGACAGACGCACAAATATTTGCGCTTATCATGCAACCAGGGTTTTCAACTGCACAAACCATTAGTGACCTTTCAGGACGTGGGGTTGGGTTGGATGTTGTAAAAACATCCATAGAAAAACTGCGTGGCAAGATAGAGATAGAGTCTAAAAAAGGAGAAGGCACAACTTTTTCTATTATCTTACCGCTAACTCTTGCTATCATTGATGGCATGCTTGTTCAAGTCAAAGAAGAGATATATATCATTCCAACGCTTTGTGTTGTAGAGTCGTTTCGCCCAGAAAAAGAGATAGTGCATGCGGCAAAAGGCAAAGGCGAGTTTGTAACGCTGCGCAAAGAGTGTATCCCCATCGTAAGACTAAGCGATGTTTTTAACCTTGATGTTGCAAAAAGTGAGCCGTGGGAGAGTATCTTGGTATGTGTTGAGACCGAGGGAGGCAGAATCGCCATCATGATAGACGAACTTCTTGGAAGACAGCAGGTTGTCATAAAGACGTTGGGCAAGTCACTCGCAAGAGTCAGAGAGATTTCAGGCGGTGCGATTCTTGGAAACGGAGATATTGCACTCATCTTAAATGTAGATGCGTTGCGTCCGCTTGGTGGGTCTTAAGATGTATGAGATAGAACTAAAACCTGAAGAATTTAGACTTTTTCGTACCTACATCTATGAAAATGTGGGTATCTCTCTGGGGCAGGAGAAGAGCGCACTGGTAAAGGGTCGTCTGAGCAAACGACTGCATGCACTCCATATGGAGTCGTTTAAAGAGTACTATAACTATCTCATCAACGATACGACTGGGGAAGAGTTGCTCTTTTTTGTAAGTGCCATATCTACAAATGTCACATCATTTTTTAGGGAAGAGGCGCAATGGAGATGGCTACAAGAGCATCTATCAGAGTTGATAGCGACAAAAAAAGAGAAAAAAATCAGAATCTGGTCGGCGGGATGTTCTAGCGGAGAAGAGCCATATACGATTTTGATGTTTTTACAAAACCATCTTAAAGATTTTGAGAGCTGGGATATAAGGATTTTGGCGACAGATATCTCACCAAAGGTTCTATCACAGGCTATTTTGGGACGTTACAGCTCAACACAAGTAGAACAGTTACCAAAAAATATAGTTATGAACTCCTTTGAAAAGATGGAAGTCAACAATGAAATCAAATATCAGATAAAACCATTTTTAAAAGAGAAAGTCATCTTTCGGTTGTATAACCTAGTCACAGACCCATTTTTTTTCAAAAATAAGTTTGACATGATTTTTTGCAGGAACGTAATGATATATTTTGATGAAACAACCAGAAACAAACTGATAGGAAGATTTATAGAACTGCTTCCAAAAGGTTCTCCTCTGTTTTTGGGAAGTTCTGAATCTTTGAGCGGACACAAAGAGAAACTCTCTCTTTTGGGTTCTTCAATTTATCAAAAGAGATAGGAAAAACAAGTTGCAAAACATAGTAAACAACCTCACACGACAAGAAGCAAAGTTCGATGTAGAAGAGCTTTTTTTCTCAATTACCAATGATGACAGCACCATCATCTCTGGAAATAACACTTTTGTGCGCATTAGCGGTTACTCAAAAGAGGAGATTATGGGTCACTACCACAACATAGTAAGACACCCAGATATGCCACGTGTCATCTTTAAATCTTTTTGGGATTTTATAAAAGCTGGCAAACCTATAGTTGCTTATGTTAAAAACAGAACAAAAACAGGGGGTTACTACTGGGTAATTGCAGCGGTATTTCCTCTAAAAGAGAGTTTTGTATCTATCAGATTTAAACCCACAAGTACGATGTTTGCGTCCATAAAAGAGATGTATCATAAACTCTTGGTCGCTGAAGAGAAGCTGGAGATGCCTCAAAGCCAAGAGCTTCTCCTAAATCTCATTAATGAGCTAGGCTACAGAGATTACACACATTTTATGAATGAGGCTCTGTTACTAGAACTTCTTGAGAGAAAAAAAGTGCTTTTAGGTAGCAACACAACTGCAAAAGAGCGTGATTTTGAAACAGACAAATCTAAACAAATTATAAAATCAATTTATAACAAAAGCAAAGAAGCACTCGACCAATATACTCATTGGTTTGAAAAAATTGATGAATTTACAAAAATCAAATCAATGTACGAAGAGAAAAGTTTAGTGTTAAACTCACTTGCAAGAGAGATTGTACTGCTCTCTCTTAACGCCTCCATTGCATCTTATAAACTCAAAGATGACGGCGGAGAAACTTTTAGTGTTTTGGCAAGTGATATTCGCACTAACTCCAAAGAAAACGACATCCTTATCAACAACATCTATACTCTATCCCTATCTCTCTCACAGTTTTTGGATGAGACTATTTTTCTTGTTTCATCTATAAGCTTGCAGACAGAGATGGTGACCTATTTTGTTCAAGAGCAGTTTGACAACAAAACGCAAGACAACACCGCAGAGCTAAACAAAAACATCAAAACTCTCTTTGAGTTAGTTAGTCAATATCATGAGAGACTAACAAAACTGCCACTATCCGTTGAGCAGTCTATAAAAAAGATACTCACTTCCCTAGAAGAGCTTGAGCAACAGATAATGTATCTGGGTTATGTACAAGTCTATGGCATCATCGAATCAGCAAGATATCGTGATGATGCACAGGGATTTGGCAAGATTTTTTTACAACTAAAAGATTTGATAACACAAACTTCTCAAGAGATTTCATATATGAGCGATATGAGCAAAAATTTCTATAACGAAAACTCAAAGCTAATCAAAAACTCAAAAGAGATTACACAAATACTAAGTGTTTTAAAAAAAGAGATAGAAAATATCAAAAATATGGAGTGCTAATGGTGCAAAATATATCAGAAAAAGAGGCTCTTGAAAATGAAGTGGAGTTTTTAAGCAAAAAAATTCTCGTTCTCAACAACAAACTCCTTGAGAGTGAGAGGGCAAAAACACTCTTTTTATCACTTGTTGCAAACAACTTAAACAACCCAATGAGTGCTATTTTAGGGATGCTTCCATATTTAAAAATCTACAATAATGAAAAAAATGAAGAGATTTTCTCAACCATAAACGGAGAGTCTCTTGATTTGGCTTTTAAAATCCAAAACCTCATAACAGTTGCCGAAATAGAGAGCGGTAACCTCAGCAACTCTTATGCGCTGGGCGATATAAAAAATATTGTTGAAGAGGTTTAGGGGATTTGAGATATCTGGTAAAAAGCAGAAATATCAAAATAGAGACAAACTATGAGATTCAAAACAAAATTGTTACAGACCCAAAAAAAGTTTATATCATTCTCAAAAATCTTATTGCCAACGCTTGTATGTACGCTCCAGAAGGTGAGAGTGTTACCGTGGATGTACAAAGCGATGGTTTAGTCTTAAAAATAAGTGTTGAAAACAGAGGTGATGAGATACAAGTCAAATACAAACCTGAAGTATTTACCAGATTTTCTCAAAAAATAGACAGCCAACACGGCTTGGGAATCGGGCTTAGCATAGTGAGAGAGCTTTGTCAAAGCTTAGATGGAAACGTCGATTATAATGCTTCAAACGGTGTTGTTTTGTTTGAAGTAAACATCCCTATCGATGCTTCAATGCAAAATTTTGAAGCATGCGGTTCAGATAGCTTTTTGTTTGAATCTTTTGATGATGCCATAGAAATATAATGATAAAAACATGCTCTAACTTTATACATGTCGGTCAAATCCACATAGATGAGGGTTCGGCGCAAATATCGACTATTTTGGGTTCTTGCGTGGCGGTTTGTTTGTATGACAAAAAACTTTGCATCGGCGGCATGAACCACTATCTGCTCCCTTTTTGGAACGGGAATGGTCTTCAGTCACTAAAATTTGGCAATATTTCCATCCCAAAGCTTATTGAAGGAATGCTAAACAAAGGTGCAAATATAAACACCATAGAAGCAAAAATCTTTGGCGGTGCGGCAATCAACTTCTCAACTTCTCAGTCAATGATGGTCGGAGAGAAAAATGTTTTGGTTGCGCAAGAGATTTTAAGTGATTACAAGATAAAAATAGTCGCTGCCGATACAGGAGGTTGTGTTGGAAGAAAAATCCTCTTTAACCTAGAAAACGGCAAAATAATGTTGAAATATACCCCTAAATCAGATTTTTGAGATAGATAAGTAAGGAGTTAAAATGGCTATTAGAGTTTTAATCGTGGACGACAGCGCAACTGCAAGAGCAGTTCTTAGCGATATCTTAACCTCAGATACTTCCATAGAAGTAATAGGAACTGCTTCTGACGCTTTTGTCGCCCGAGACAAGATAGTTGAGCTTAAGCCTGACGTTATATGCCTTGATGTTGAGATGCCTCGCATGGATGGGATAACATTTTTAAAAAAACTTATGCACTACATGCCGCTTCCCGTTATCATGGTCTCTTCACTTACTCAAAGCGGAGCAAAAACAACGCTTGAAGCCTTAGAGGCGGGAGCGGTTGACTTTGTACCAAAACCGCACTCACACATCTATGATGGCAAAGATGAGATGCGTGACGAGCTTATCGCCAAAGTAAAAGCCGCCGCAAAGGCAAAAGTGTTTAAAAAAACACTCACCGCTCCGCAAGTGGCAAACCAAACTTCACTAACGCAAACCACAAACAAGATAGTAGCCATCGGAGCTTCTACAGGCGGAACGGAAGCACTCAAAGATGTCTTGATGGCACTTCCCAGAAATGCCCCAGGGATGGTAATAGTCCAACACATGCCTGCAAATTTTACAGCTCAATTTGCCCAAAGACTCAACTCGTTATGCAGTGTAGAAGTCAGAGAAGCCAAAAATGGCGACTCTATCATCCCAGGTCTTGCGCTTATCGCTCCAGGGGATTACCACATGGTTGTAAGACGTTCTGGGGCTAGATACTATGTCGAGATTGGCAGTGGAGAAAAAGTCTCTGGACATAGACCATCCGCTGATGTTTTGTTTCATTCAGTTGCCAAAATCGCTGGTACAAATGCCATTGGTGCTATCTTGACGGGAATGGGAGCTGACGGAGCAAAAGGACTGCTTGCCATGAGAAATGCAGGAGCAAACACGATAGGACAAGATGAAGCAAGTTGTGTAGTTTACGGCATGCCAAAAGTCGCTTTTGAGATTGGAGCAGTTGAGAAGCAACTACCACTGCACAAAGTGGCGGATGGGATAATCTCGGTTATTTAAGAAACGAATTTCCCTTTTCTAGTATCTCCTCCATCTCATCCGATGGTATCGGTTTGGAGTAGTAGTAACCTTGGATGAAGTCGCATCCATTTTGCGCCAAAAACTCTTTTTGCTCGGCATTTTCGACACCCTCGGCGATAACGCTTAGTTTCAAACTATGCGCAAGGGCGATGATAGCTCTTGCGATGCTCACATCTTCTTCATTCTCAGGAAGCCCATCAACAAATGACTTGTCAATCTTTAGCTTATCAATAGGAAGTCGCTTTAGGTACGAAAGAGATGAGTAGCCCGTACCAAAATCATCCACCGCAAGCTCAATCCCCATGTCGCTAATCTTTCTTAAAACCTCGATGGCATTTTGCGGATTTTTCATAATCTCACCCTCTGTAACTTCAAGCTCAAGCCACTGCGGTTGAAATTTGCACTCTTCAAACATAGCATTTAGCATATCTATAAAATCCTCTTTTGCCAACTGTTTCATAGCAAGGTTTAATGCAAGAATCCCTGGGTTAAGACCTTTTGCGTACCACTGGGAGACCTGTTTCATGGCCATTTTCATAACAAGACGGTCAATTGCGACAATCATTCCAGTATCTTGAGCAAGCTGAATAAAACTATCTGGGTAAATCATCCCCTCGCTTGGATGTCTCCATCTCACAAGTGCTTCCATGCCTACTATCTTTCCTGTTTTACTCTCCACCTGCGGCTGATAACAGACAAAAAACTCCTCATTTTCTAAAGCTCTTCTCAGATTTGCTTCCATGACAACTCTTTTGAGTGCGAGTTCTGTCATCTCGGAGGAGTAGTACTGAAAATTGTTTCTGCCCTCTTCTTTGGCTCTGTACATTGCAGCATCGGCGTATTTTAAGAGGTTGTCTGCATCAACATTGTCTTTTGGGAAAATGCTTATCCCTATACTTGAGGTGATATAGAGTGTGTTGTCCTCTATGACAATAGGTTCAGCGAGTACCGCTATAATCTTTTTTGCCAGAGCAGAAATGTCTATCTCATGTTTTAAATCCTCTGCAAGAAGCGTAAACTCATCTCCTCCCAAACGTGAAAGTGAATCCTCCCTGCGAACAACTCCAAGCAACCTTTTTGCTATAACCTTGAGAACTTTATCTCCAAAAGTATGCCCCAAAGAGTCATTAATCTGTTTAAATCTATCCAAATCAATAAAAAAGAGCGCAAACTCGCTCTTTTGACGCTCTGCTTTGGCTATAGCTTGCCCTAGCCTGTCGGCAAATAATATCCTGTTTGGAAGCCCCGTAAGTGCGTCATGATGCGCTTGAAAATCCAAAATCTCTTTTTGTTCGTTGAGTTTTTTTGTATATTTTCGTATCAACACATTCACAAGCAGAGCAATGGCAATGATGATAAGAACAGAGGTAATTATGGAAAACCATCTGATAAACATAATCGTATTTTTGTAATAATCCATCTCATTTTTAAAAACAAAGTATCCTACAGGTTTCCCGTTGTAATCATTCAAGACAAAACTCTTAAAAACAAGATACTCTTTTTTGTTCTGTTTTATAAAATAGTTATCTTCATCAATGATTCTCTCGTCAATGACATCTAAAACTTTCTCTTCATCTTTTGTTGATGATTTATACTTTATGATGTGATACTCATCCGAAAACTTAGCCAGATATTCATCAACACCTTGACTGTACATATATATAGGCTCTGCCGCTTTTTTTGCTATCAAAAAGAGCGGTATATACTCGTTTGAGACTGCAAGTTTTGAGATAAGATACTTAACATCAAGACCAAACTCAAATGCGCCTACGTATTCGCCCTTATGAAAAACTGGAAATACCACTCTGTAGCTAACACCATGTTTTCCGACTTCCAAGCCAAATCTCTCTGTTTTTAAAAGATTTGTTTCTACTATAATCGGGCGAATACCACCAAGGTCATCCCCAAAAATTTCAGGTTTATGAAGTCGCAAAAAGCTGTGGTTATCAACTGTGTGAAAGTGCATGACGGCTAAAAATTCGTTATACCCTTTTAACTCTTTATAGATAGGCATAGTTAGCTTTAGCAACTCATTCCTATCTTTTTTCGCAAATGCCTCGGCTATTTTTGGGTCTGATACTATCTCTCTTCCATATCTGCCATACTCATCTTTTATCTGCTCAAATATCGTGTTTATAAGCTGCGCCGTATCTCGTTCTTTTTTAGAAACAGTCATATCCAACACAGATATATACTGATAATGTCCAAGATACATCAGGATCAGAAAACTAAGCGTCTGAACTGCTAAGATAATAGATATTATTTTTTTTCCGTATTGCATGTTTTTATAATCTTTTTTTATTTCTTGCCACTATTATATGTATAAATTATAATA
>JAOTSA010000070.1 GCA_030247515.1 Sulfurimonas sp.
ATTAATGATCTGTTTAATATCCTTCACAACTCTATTGAGTCGCAAAACAATGGGAAAAAAATTTCTCTCAAAGGTATGGCTGATTCATTGGGGATTCCTATGAGAACGTACCAAGACTGGAAACTCGGGCGTGCAAAGCCTCAAGCGGCAGCTACTGTTATGCAAATGCTTGGCAGACTTGAAGATGAAGAGATTATTAGAGCGGTAAGAAAAATTAACAAGTTAAAGGATTAAGATCGATGAGCGCACTCACACAGCAAGAGAGAGATGGTTTGGAAGATGTGTTTTTATCTATCCAGACAACAGGCGAAAAGAGATATAAAAAAGCAAAAGAATTATCGTCTTTAATTATAGCTACTCATATAAGCAGTGTAGCTTCAAAACTACTCAAACGTGCGAAAATCGGACTTAAAAAGAGAAAAGCATTGTCTTTTTTTTCATTTTTTAACAAAAAGAAGAAATCTTTAAGCAAATAAACTATAAAGTGTCTCTAGCTGAATTACTTGACTGGAAAATTCTGTTTTTAAAGTTCTAGTAGTTTCGGAAAATCTTTATAAATTCAAGGGTAGATTTATGAATAAAGCTCAATTCGTTGAACTAGTGCAAGCAAGCGGTAATTACAAAACTAAAGTTGAAGCTGAAGCGGCTATCAAAGCTTTTACAGAGGCGGTTACAACTGCTTTAGTAAAAGAAGAAGAAGTTTCTCTTGTGGGATTTGGAAGTTTTAGTGCCTCTTTACAAAAAGGTAAAAGCGGCAAAGTTCCTGGTACAAGCAACACTTATACAACACAAGATAAAATGGTTCCAAAATTTAAAGCTGGTAAAGGTTTAAAAGACCGCATTTTAGCTGGCAAATAATCCTCTCTTTGTCGCAATTCTTTTGCGGCAAATCTAACTCCAAACACTCTTTTTCTCTATTTCAATTTTAAATTTTGGAAAAAATAGTTACAATATGGTTACAAAATCGCCTCATGGAGAGAAGATGAAAAAAATCATAGTTGTTTTATTGATACTATTGTCAATAAATCTATATGCAAATGAAAACAATCCTCACGTTATCTTAGAAACCAACCAAGGTATTATTGAAATTGAACTTTACCCACAAGTTGCCCCACTTGCTGTTGAAAACTTCATGACACACGTAAAAAATGGGTACTACAATGGTTTAACTTTTCATAGAATCATTAAAAACTTTATGATTCAAGGCGGAGACCCTACAGGAAGCGGACGTGGCGGAGAGAGTATCTGGAATAAACCTTTTAAGGATGAGTTTACAGATAAGCTTTTTGACCGTGCAGGTATTCTTGCTATGGCAAATGCTGGTTCACACACGAATGGAAGTCAGTTTTTCATAACGACGAAACCCGCTCCATGGCTCAATGGCAGACACACCATCTTTGGACAAGTAACTCCCCAAACTCTTCATGTTGTTCAAAAGCTTGAAAACGTTCCTACTTCAGGACAAAGAAGCGGAGACAGACCACTTGAGACACAAAAAATCATTAATGCTACTCTTAAAGATAGTGTAAAAAAGTAGATTTTTTTATGGGCTTACTGATATCATCAAAACACAATAAAAAAAACAGATAAAGGCGTTTTATGGAATTTCAAACAATTGACAAACTTCAAAAAAAGGCTCTAAAAAAGAGTGCAACAGATTTTACAAGGTTGGGTTTTGCACTCTTTTTTATGATTGGAGTTTTGACATTTACCTTTTTGAGCAACGGCGGTATCTCAAATAACATGTTTCTTGCGGTAGCCGCCCTTATCGGTGCATACATGGCGATGAATATCGGTGCAAATGATGTCGCAAACAATGTCGGGCCTGCGGTTGGCTCTAAAGCACTTACGCTTACTGCCGCTATTATCATCGCTGCAATTTTTGAAGCCTCTGGTGCGCTAATTGCTGGTGGGGAAGTTGTAAAAACTATTAAAAACGGTATCATTGACATCTCTGCATTTGGTGGTAATCCAGACCCATTTATCTGGGCGATGATGGCGGCTCTTCTAGCTGCGGCATTGTGGCTTAACTTTGCAACTATGATGCAAGCTCCTGTTTCGACAACACACTCTATTGTTGGAGCTGTCATGGGAGCAGGAATTGCTGCTGCTGGTTTTGATATCGTCAACTGGGAAACAATGAGCGAAATTGTTGCCTCTTGGGTTATCTCGCCAATTTTAGGCGGAGTAGTTGCCGCCGCTTTTCTTTATGCTATCAAGAAATCCATTGTTTTTAAAAAAGACAAAGTAGAAGCCGCAAAAACTTATGTTCCCATATATGTTGCATTTATGGCATTGGCATTTGTAACATATATTATCCTTAAGGGTGTACAACAGATATGGCCAAAAATCATAGAACTTCTTAACATTCTACCTTTGGTTTCACTAGAAGTTACAAAAAAACCTGCTTTCTCAACTGCTTTTATTATTGCCTCAATTATGGCTATTTTTGTCTATTTTTTAGTTAAAAAAAGAATTAGCTCAAAAACAACAACGTTAGAAAATACAAAAGCATCCGTAAATACACTCTTTACTATTCCGCTTATTTTTGCGGCTGCTCTTCTTAGCTTTGCCCACGGTGCTAATGACGTTGCAAACGCCATCGGACCATTAGCTGCTATCAATGATGCTGTTGTTAACAAAGGTGTTGCATCAAGTGCTTCTATTCCTTTATGGGTTATGAGCGTTGGTGCGTTTGGTATTGCTATTGGTCTTGCACTTTATGGTCCTCAACTTATAAAAACAGTCGGAAGCGAAATTACTGAGTTAGATCAGATACGAGCCTTCTCCATCGCTATGTCGGCTTCTGTTACAGTTATCATAGCATCGCAAATGGGTCTTCCTGTAAGCTCAACGCACATAGCAATCGGTGGTGTATTTGGTGTTGGTTTTTTAAGAGAGTGGCTACATATCAAAGATGAAAATAATCATAGCCTTGAGGAAGAGATACTCATCGTTCAAGATGAGGAGCTAACAAAAAACGCATACAAATCTGAGCTTAAAACTCTCCAGGACAAAAGCGATAAAACACAAGCTGATTATATAAGAATTGTTGCGCTTTACAAGATGATTGAAAATGAGAAAAGAATCATCAAGTCTTCAAGAAAAAATATCAAAAAAGCAAAAAAAGTTCAATACGTTCGTAGAGATGCCATCAAAAAAATTGTTGCTGCATGGCTTATAACTGTTCCAATAGCCGCTGTTCTTGCGGCAATTCTTTACTTTACTATCAAAGGTATTATGATATAAACTGGGTACATATGTACCCAGTTTTGCTATTTAAAATCTTTTTTCGCTATCTCAAGTGCTTTGTAAAAATCTACAATCTCTCCGCCGTTCTCTTTTTGAAATAGTTCAGCTTTCTCTTTTGTAGCAAAAGCGTATTTGCTGACTCTGCTCATCGTCCCTTTAACACTGCTACCAACAACATAATACGCCTTTGTAGCATCAATAAACTTAAGTGTGTCAACATCTACAACGAGAGGATTTTTGAGGGATACGTCATCATAAAGGTGGTCTTGCAAACAATGAATAGAGCAGTATTGATATGTTTTTTTATCTAGTAATGCGCTATGGTTTGTTTTATAATACTTTGGCAAATTCATGCCACAACGAGGGCAGGACTCTTTATCTTTGCCCTCTTGCAACAAAACTGCCTCTTTTTCGTGTACACTCTGGAACATTGACGGCTTTGTCACAGAATCAGTTTGAACACCACAACCAACCAAAAATGCAGTAGTTAACGATAAAATAATTTTTTGGTACATATATCTTCCTTTAGAGGTTTCTTTAATAAAATATTAGCTAGAAATGATTACTATAGTGTTAAAAAACTAATTAATTGGGATTTGTATATGAAAAGTAAAATTATGAGTTATACAAAAGAGATTCTAACCTTTATTATATTGCTTACCATTTTTGCAAATATAGTAAGTTTTTTTAGAAGCAGTCATATAAGTAGCGACTCTTTAAATATAAATAGTGTAGCGTTGCTAGGTCAAGAAACTTACATTTTAGCTGACGAGAAACCGATTATGCTATATTTTTGGGCATCTTGGTGTCCCGTATGCAAAGCACAATCTCCAAACATCCAAGCAATCTCCAAAGAGTATCAAGTAATTACCGTTGCCGTAAAATCATGGGATGACAGAGAGATAAAGGAGTATCTTAAAAAGCATAATTTGAATTTTAAAGTTATAAACGATTTTGATGGTTCTATGGCAGATAAATTTGGAATTTCTGTATTTCCAACTACTTTGATATATGATAAAGAGAGAGATTACTTTTACGGTGATGTAGGATATACCTCTACACTCGGTTTATGGCTTAGAATGTGGTGGGTGGATTAAGAGTAGCAATGCAAAGGGGGACGCTTCCCCGCTTTGCTCGAGTTTAACTATTTGTTAATGTGTACTGCGTATGCTTTATCAGATAGAGGAACCCAAGGACGTTTTATATGTCTTGGACGGCGAAGCGTAGAATTTTCATCTAAACCTCTTGTCAAATCATCTCTCCACGCTTGATATACTTTAAAGTTATTTTCGTAATTTACATGTATATCACCTATCTTATCACCTGCTTGTACAGGCTCTAAGATAACTTTTTGGTGCCAACAGTGCATACCTGAAACAGGGTCTGGATGCGGAGCTGCAACAGCATTTTGCCATGAACCGCTTAGTCCATCCCACCAGATATTTCCACTGTCTCTATTGTAGTTTGCAAATCTCTCCGCTTTAAACGGTTTGATACCCTCTACATACTTAAGTTTGCCGTTTTTGCCATCCATCTGAACTTCAGCAGTAGGTACACCGAAGCTATTGATTCCTGCTGTTCCGCTATAATCTTCAATCTTGATTTGAGCGCCGTCTTTACCGACATTGTCAACGCCATGCCCTATAAATTTAGGGTCATTTAAATCTCTTTTTACTGCTTTTGGATCAATCTTACCATCACTTACACCGTTTGGAATAGTAACTGAGTTTGTAAGTTTCCATCTGCCACCGTGGTGCGAACACGCAAGCGTACCTGGAAGAACACCCTCTGTAGGTACTGCCATCGCAACAAAATAACCAGATTCAAGACCTGAAAGGCTGTCAACGATTTTAACACGGATAGCATCGCCACGTTTAAACCCTTGTCTTTTCGCATCTACCGTATTTATCCAAATAGGATCATGATTTTGAGAAATCTCCATCAAATGTTTTGAGTTCGCTGAACGAGTATGGATATTGTAAGGCAAACGGAAAACCGTATTTAGCGCATACGAGTTTTTCTCACTCATAAAAGAGTGGTTTACATGCGATACGATATGAACCATCTCTTTTTTCTCTTGATCATTTCTTGGATAGAATGGAATAGCATATTCAGGCCATTTCCAGTCATCTGCCATCCACTCACAGAAGAAGTCAAGTTTTTTATCAAGTGTAGCAAAACCTTCCATTTTCTTGCCGTCTATCTCAATACCCATAGCCTCTTTTTTACCATTATGTTCAGCCGTCATAACACCCGTTCTTTTATTGATATGAACATGCTTTTTATCATATTTGTGACCATGAGAGATATAGTTCTCTCCATCATCTTTAATGATACGCTCTTGTGCTGAATAGATGTTGTTCTCTTCCATCCACACACCATGATCTCTAAGATACTCATACACTGGGTACTCTGCATTTTTATATCTATCATCGCCCGTAGCAGTTGCCTTGAGATTTGGCAAGTTATCACCAAATGCAGCATCGTACCATTCAGCAATCGTAACTGGCTTTCCTGGATTTTTCTTAGATTCCCACATCTTCTTGATACCAAGCTTTCCAGTCGGGTCGATATAGTTTACACACAGTTCAAACCAGAATTCGTTCTCTTCCCACACTTCACCAAGTCCAGCTTTAATATGAGCTTCGAGCGTAGCACGTGCTGGATTTTTTGGCTTCCATCCCATTTTCTCAAGTGCAACTCTCAAAACTGGTTGACGGAAAGATGTCCAACGTGCAGGCATAGTTGCTTCAGAGTGTTGGTCATGTCTCTCTCCCGCAAGTCCCACTGGAAGCACATAATCCATATACCAGTTTGTCTCACTCCATACAGGAGAGAGATTCATGGTTAGTTCCATTTTTGACTCATTTTTGAGTACTTCTATCCATCTAAATCCATCTGGATTAATCCAAACTGGGTTATACATACGAGGAATATATACAGAGAGTTTTTCAGGAACTTGAAGTCCTTTTGCTCTCCACTTCTTTTGCCACTCTGTATCTGAGAGAAGATGTGGTAACAAAAATGACATCTCATAAGTTGATAGTGGCCATTCAGGTGGGTATGTAAGCTCATTGTAAACATCTACTTTAGGAACATTTGCTCCCCTTGCACCCTGCCCTACAGTTGCACTTCCGCCCTTGCCTGAAACTGAGATAACATGCCAGTGGTGGAAGAATGTTCCACCCTCGGGTCCGATTGCACCACGAAGAGCAAGTGCAAAGTAGCCTGTACGGCCACCCATCCATCCACCACGGTTTCCTGCAGCCGATGCTCTCCAGAAATATGTAGATATTGACTCACCCGCCCAGATAAACATATCATAAAGAGCTTCAAGTTTATATGCAGGAACGTGTGTCTCTTTAACAGCATAATCAAGTGTATATGGAGCATAAAGCTCTTTTAGAACATTTAAGAATGTATCAAAATCATCCCCTGCAGGAAGTTTAGAAATGTAGCCTTTACTTACCAAAAACTCTAAATATTTTCTATTATCTAAAAATACTTCCCAGTTTATCCACTTCTTAACAAAAGCTTTATCGACCTTATTTTCACTCAAAATTCTTTGTGTTAAATATAGGTAAATAGCAGGTTCAGTCCCCGGCCATGACGCTATCCAAAGATCTGCCATTCCCGCAGAGTTTGAAAGACGAGGATCCATAACAACAAGCTTTGCACCCTTTGCTCTTGCATCTGCTATAAATGCCGCTGATTGAGCGAAGTAATGCCCTGCATCGGCAGCATGAGATGAGTTTAAGAAAATCAGCTTAGCATTTGCCCAGTCAGGTGAAGTTCTATCATCATTTGCAAAGGTAATCGTACCCGTACGACCGTTTGCCGAGCAGATGTTAGTATGTGAATTGTAAGAATCCAAACCTAACGTGTGCCAAATAGCCGGAACAAAACCGTTTTCATTCGGTCTTCCGACATGGTACATCACTGATTTTTTAGATAACTCATCACCTTTTTCTATGGTTTGAGCCATTTTGTTACCAATGGTTGTCATAGCTTCATCCCAAGTTGTACGAATCCACTTCCCTTCTCCTCTTGCAGAACCTGGAGCGCGCTTAAGTGGGAAAGCGATACGATCTGGGTCGTACATTTGTGATTGTACTGCATAACCTTTTGCACAGTTACGTCCACGAGATGCTGCGTGAAGAGGATTTCCCATATATTTTTTTACAGTGAAAGATTTTTTATCAACCCATGCTGTAAGTCCGCATGAAGCTTCACAGTTAGAACATGCAGTTGGAATAATCATATAGTCATTTACTTCTATACCATCAGGATTAGATGCGCTTCTTACACCATGACGATTAATTCCGCCTCTTTTCCAATCGTTTCCATCTAGCTCTTTAAAGTCATTCCATTGGTTCATCGGAGGATAAAATGACAAAGAGTCTGGAATATTTGTAAATTTGCTATCTTTAACAGATTCAGCAATTGCATCTGTCGTAAATACACCTTTTACTATTGTAGCACCCGCAACAGTAAATGCAGCGCCTTTTAAAAATGTTCTTCTACTTTCTAAATACATTCAATATTCTCCCTAACTCATTGGTAATAATTGTGGAATCATTAGCCACACATGTTTAACGATTGCTAAACCGACTAACGCTAAAATCGCCGCAAGCTTCAAAATAGCTTCTGACTTGCCAACTCTGCTTAGAACTATCAATAACATTGGTAAGATATATGTCATCCACTGACCAACCCAGAACATTACTGCGTACGGACCATTATTTTTAATATAACCAATAGTTGCCGCTATCTCTTCTGCTTTCATTGGTCCAAAAATATACTCTGACATGTAGATGATAAACGCCATAAGTGCGCTTAAACCAAGAACAACTCCAAGAGTGTTTTTTGCTTCATTGTTAAGTTTATTGCCACCAAGCAGAATCATAAATGCCGAACCTGCAAGAAGTGCCGCAAATATCATTTGAGCAGATTCTGCTGGCATTTGCCATAATTCACGTGCCGTACATTGAGCCATTAATGAAGCAGTGTAAAGAGTTACAGGGATTGCTAAAATTGCCGTCCATAACAGTACTTTGTCAAATTTCTCGTTATCATTTTTAAATGCCAAATAACCAAGAAGTGTCAAAAGACCTAAAAATGCTGAAGCCATTACTGAACCAATAGCAATAGCAGATGTCCAATGCGAATAGACAAAAATATGCCACATTCTAAAAGGTTGATGTAAGTCAGCTAACGTAAAGAGCAAGAAGATATTAATAGAAATAAATGCCGCTACCGTTGCTGGAAATCTCAATTTTCCTGCTTGCTCTGGATACATTCTCAAAAGCATAAAAAGCATAAATACAATACCTGTACCAATACTCTTTGCCCACATATTGACAGTTACCAACCAAGGCCACACAATGCCTGGCAATGCTACGTCTAAAGTAACTACAGCATTTGTTGCTGCTAAAATTTCATGTGCCATTAGTGGTGCCCTCCTACTGGAAGTGTTGTAATTTTGTTAAAGAGCGAATGTCCATCTACTCTCTCTGACGCAAGAGGGTTAAGAGTAACATTGCCGCCGCCAACATAGAAATGGTGAGGGTTAGTACCTTTTTCAGGTTTTCTTACCTGAACGCCACCCTGACTTTTCTGAATATATTTAGAGATATTTGATGTCGGATCTTCTAGGTCTCCAAAAATATTTGCTTGCACTGGACATGCAACAACACAAGCAGGCATCATAGATGATGCAACTCTATGCGCACAGTAGGTACACTTATCGGCGGTTTGTGTCTGAGGATCAATATAAATCGCTCCGTATGGACATGCCATAACACAGCCTGCACAACCAATACAGCGTTCCTTATCAATGTTTACAATACCGTTTTCTAGGTAATGAAGTGCGCTTACTGGGCAAATTCTTACACACGGTGCATTTTCACAGTGGTTACATCTTAGTGGCGTAAACGTTCTTCTTGTTTCAGGAAACGTCCCCACATCTACATACTTTACACGAAGTCTCCATGTGCTAAGCGGAACTTCATTTTCCACTTTACATGCGATTTCGCACCCCTTACATCCCATGCACAAATGCAAGTCAACTAGGAAGCCTAATTGCATATATTCTCCTTCTTTTAAGCCTTTTTAGACAAATGTTAAGATTGATAACAACAGTTAATCTTTTTTAAAAGAAGCCCTTATTTTAGTCCCAAACAAGGGCTTCTACTGCAACAATACTACCTACATAAACCTTAAAATAGTTATAAAA
>JAOTSA010000185.1 GCA_030247515.1 Sulfurimonas sp.
AAATAAAAGAGGTATAAAATGCTTATAAACCCCTATTTTACGGGCTTTTTCAAAGAATATTATGTTCCTGTACTAGTCCCTCACTGTCCACCACCTATGATAACCCTCTAAATATAAACATTTTCAGAAATATCTTTTTCAAGAGTGTAGAGTTCGTACCGAATATGCTTAAAATTTTCACTATATTCTGCACTAGAAAGTTTAAAAAGCTCTTCTAGTACTCTGGCGGATTCTTGCGCTCTTTTAAAGTTGGCGATGATGATATCATCAAGATTGCTGCGATTCATTTCACTTTTTATTGTTTGGCGAAGAACATCATTCACACTGTCACGATACTTTAAAAGTTCCATGCTCTCTTTGATGTTTGCCATATGTCGAAGAGTTTTGAGTTTGTGAGAAAGAGTTTTGTCGTTGTTTTTGTACCTCATGATATCTTCAACAACTCGGATGCCCTCTTTGAGGCGGTTGAGATTTGCATCTATCACCCGAAAAAGATCGGGCGAAAGATTGTTACTCATCACTACTTCCAAAAATACCAAATAGTTGCAATAGTGCAGTAAAGATATTTAAAAAATCTAAATAAAGAGCAATTGCGCCGTCTATCGGAGTTTCGTAAGCACCCTGCATAATATTTTGTGTATCATAGATGACCATTATGCTAAAGAGAACAACGACAACACCAGAAATAATTATGTGCAGTATTGGATTTCCAAGAAAGATATTAAGGATAGAAAATCCAATGATTACAAACATCGCAATCATAAGAGGCTTTCCATACCCTGTAAAATCTTTTGTAGTCTTAATTGCATAAAAACTCATCGCACCAAATACTACAGAGGTCATGGCAAATGCGTTTCCTATGATAGTGGCTCCACCGCTCATTCCAAGCGTACGAGACAACAGAGGCGCAAGCATAAGCCCAGTCATAAAGACAAAACCAAACATAACAGCTAAATTGATACCAGGTTTATGTTTTACAAAATGCAAACCAATCAACAGACCTATCTCTAAGAAAAATAGAGGCCAAAAAAATGCTTGAATTGTCC
The DNA here is from genome assembly GCA_030247515.1 of Sulfurimonas sp. Taxonomy (GTDB): domain Bacteria; phylum Campylobacterota; class Campylobacteria; order Campylobacterales; family Sulfurimonadaceae; genus Sulfurimonas. The sequence continues at coordinate 1,047 of JAOTSA010000185.1, forward strand.
CAGCCATAGGAACACCAACATAAGCCCCAACAGCTCCAGCCATCATTGAAGCTGCGAAAAGTTTATATGTCTCTTTTACAAAAGAAACAATTTGTACTTCACTTTTAGCATAACTGCCACTGTAAGTAGAAGCATTCCCTCTTGCGTAGTCACGGTCATATAGTCCCATTTTTATTCCTTTAGTAGTGTGATACAAAATAATTTATATATTTGTACATTCAAGAATTTTATACATAAAGAGTTAATAAAAAGCAACACTGCATACATGTAGAAACGCACTTGCTTTTTATTGTTGAGATAAAGAAGCTTTTTTGGTGATGTATTTGTAAAAAACTTAACATCCTGTGATTTAATTGCAAATATCTTTCTGTGTTTAAGTCACCCTTAAGCTCCCTTTCCCTATAATTCCCATCCACAAACACAGAGACCTTAAGTAAAGGTTTTGAGAGACTTCAAGTTGAAGTTTTAGAGGGTTTGAGATCAT
>JAOTSA010000071.1 GCA_030247515.1 Sulfurimonas sp.
ACATATATAGTGTACAAAGAAGAGCCAGACATTACTCAAATAAATTTTAAAGAAAAAATTAAAGATTTACTCACAAATTCATCACATGAAGTCTATATAAACTCAACTAATAGAAAGTTGTACGAATGGGCAGAATTAATATATAAACATAAACAAAGTGAGATGATTGAATGAACATAATCTCCCTCTTCAGTGGTGCAGGCGGCTTAGACTTAGGTTTTGAAAAAGCAGGATTTCAAACTATTTGGGCAAATGAGTATGATAAAGAAATCTGGGAAACTTTTGAGAAAAACTTTCCTCATACAAAGCTAGACAGAAGAAGCATAGTCAATATTCCCTCTCATGATATTCCCGAAGCTATCGGGCTTATAGGTGGGCCGCCTTGTCAGAGTTGGAGTGAGGCTGGGAAGTCTCGTGGTATAGATGACCATAGAGGGCAGTTGTTCTTTGAATTTATACGAGTTTTACGAGATAAAAAACCGCTATTCTTTTTGGCTGAAAATGTATCTGGCATGTTGGCAGGGCGGCATGACGGGGCGTTGGAAAACATAAAAAACCATTTTATAGAGAGCGGATACGACCTCTCTTTTAAGCTTTTAAACGCTCATGACTACAATGTTCCTCAAGATAGAAAACGAGTTTTTTTCATCGGGTTTAGAAAAGATTTGAATATTGGATTTGAATTTCCGCAAGAGTTTAGTAAAAAGAGATTTTTGCAAGATGTTATTTTTGATTTAAAGGATAATGCCATTGCTGCTAAAAAGAAAACTTATACCAACGGGAATGAATGTTTTATAGAAAATCATGAATATATGACAGGTGACTTTTCATCTATGTACATGTCACGAAACAGAGTTAGAAGTTGGGATGAACCCTCTTTTACGATTCAAGCAGGAGGCAGGCACGCACCTCTTCATCCACAAGCCCCAAAGATGGAGTTTGTAGAGCAAAATAAAAGAATATTTGTGCCAAATAGCGAGCATCTTTACAGAAGACTTAGCATAAGAGAGTGTGCAAGAATACAAACTTTTCCAGATACGCATAAGTTTTATTATACAAATTTAACTGCAGGATACAAAATGGTAGGCAATGCCGTCCCGCCGAATCTCGCATACTATTTGGCAAAAAAAATAGCACAATATGTACAAGAGGTTTTAAAGGAGAAGAGAATATTGGCAAACTATAGTCACATAGAAAAAGTAGCTGTTTCAAGGGGCCTATAATGACTAATAAATCAATTTACAAAACTATTGATTTATTTTGTGGTATAGGTGGGATAAGAAAAGGTTTTGAACTTACTGATGGGTTTAAAAATTTGATATCTGCTGAGATAGATAAATTTGCTTGTATTACTTATGAGCATTTATATGGAGAGAATCCGCATAATGATGTGACAAGTGAGGAATTTAAGGAAAAAGTAAAAAGAGCCAGTTACGATGTTTTGCTTGCTGGATTTCCCTGTCAATCATTTTCAATTGCTGGAGATAAGAAAGGATTTAAAGACACTACAAGGGGAACACTTTTTTTCCATGTAGCGGACATTGTCAAAGAAACTAAACCAAAAGCTTTTTTACTTGAAAATGTTGAGGGATTGTATAGACATGACAAAGGCAAAACATTTAAAATCATTATAGATACTTTAGTCAAAGAGTTAAACTATAAAATTGTAGGTGTTGATGAACTTGATAATGGTGAACTTAAATATAATTCTGAATCATTCTTGCGAAAAACTATTGATTTTGGATTACCACAAAAAAGAATTAGAACTTATATTGTCGGTTTTTCTAGTGATGTTATTCCTAATAATTATCCATTAAAGCCGTTACCTCTAAAATCAAAAAAAGCTATTTTTAAAAATTTATATGATTTATTAGAGAAAGATGTGTCAGCAAAATATTACTTATCAGAACAATATATAAGAACTCTTGAAAAGCATAAAGCGAATCATCAATCAAAAGGTAACGGTTTTGGTTTTAAAATCGTAAATAATGGCGATAATCCAATCGCAAATACAATTTTAGCAACAGGTGGCAGCGGGAAAGAGAGAAATTTAGTGCTACAAGAAAAGCCTGAGTATTATGGTCAAATGTTTGGAAGTAAACAAACTCCTATCAATAATCAAGGTATAAGAGTTATGACACCAACTGAGTGGGCAAGACTTCAAGGATTTAAAGATTATGCTTTTGTTAGCAATGGAATGGATACTTTTTCGTTTCCGTCAGCAATAAGTGAAACACAACAATATAAACAGTTAGGAAATAGTGTTTCTATTCCAGTAATTGAAGAAATTGCATATTATATTTATAACACATTAGAGGAGCTTAGAAATGGGATTTAATAAAGGGGAATGGTCAGAATTATATACATTTTTGTATTTATTAGAAAATTATGAGGGCTGGTGAGACTTGGAATGGAACTAATGAAGTTACTGGTGGAATTATACTTGTAACAAAAACAGGCGAAGTGTATTTACTTGATTTGATATATTTTGAAAACATTGTCGATAAATATTTGATTGATAATATTAAATTTGATAGTCCTAGTTCTAGTCGATATGGAATGTTTGATATTTGTAAAGATGATGGAAGATATTTTTTTAAATTGAATTTACAAATTAGGTTCAAATAAATGAGCTTTTCATGACAAACAACTACGACTTCTCAACCTCCTCTCCCAGAGAAAACACAAACGCAGAGAAGTACGCCCTAAGAGAGAAGCTTTTTGGCACAAATAATGTTATACCTGTTTGGGTTGCAGATATGGATATCGACACTCCTGATTTTGTTTTAGAGGAGGTAAAAAAGCGGCTTGAACATCCAATCATAGGGTATGAAGAAGTACCTAAAAGTGTATTTCTAGCTCAGATAGAGTGGATGGAAAGGGAGCATGGAGTGGAATTTGCACTTGAAGATATGCTCTATTCGCACTCGGTGGTTGCTAGTATGAATGTTGCCATAGAGGCGTTTACCCAGATGGGCGATAAAGTCATCGTCCAAACACCTGTTTATCCGCCATTTTTTCATAGCGTGAAGGAGCATGAGAGAGAGCTTTTGAAAAATCCTTTAAAGCTAATGGATGATGGAACTTACACTTTTGATATAGAAGACCTTAAATCAAAGATTGATGAGAGAACAAAACTTCTGCTTCTCTGCTCTCCTCACAATCCCGTTGGAAGAGTTTGGAGAAGAGAGGAGTTAGAGCAGATTTTAGAACTCTGCTTGGAACATAATATAGTTGTCTTTAGTGATGAGATACACTCCGATTTGGTTTATGCTCCGCATGCGCATATCCCTTTTGCCTCACTCTCAAAAGCGGCAAAGTGTATTACCGTGACTGCCATAGGAGTTGGAAAAACATTTAACATGGCGGGTTTTGCGATGAGCAGTGTTGCCGTGCCAGAGCGTGAGTTACGAGAGAAGTTTTTAAAAGTCTATAACCGTGTTCACTTTGCACAGGGAAATGTTCTCTCTCACGCTGCTTTTGAAGCGGCATATAAAGAGGGGAAAGTTTGGCTTGAAGAGCTTAAAATCCATCTTTATAAAAATTTTTCCATGCTTGATGAGTTGTGCAAAAAGTTTCCGCATCTTATAAAACTAACTCCCATAGAGGGAACTTACCTCGGCTGGCTTGATTGCCGTGGTATGGGCTTAAGGGATAAAGAGCTTAGAGAGTTTTTTGTGCATGAAGCGGGGCTTGGTCTGAGTGCGGGGGTGAGTTTTGGCAGAGAGGGGAGTGGTTTTATGAGGTTGAATTTTGCTCTCTCGTCTGCTAAAATGTCGCAAGTAACAGAAAAATTGCAAAGAGCATTGCAAAACTATAGGAAAAAAAGTGACAGAGATAAATTGGAATGATTTTAAGTTTTTTAAGCAATATAGTGAAAAAAAGGGTGATAATTTTGAGCTATTGCTTGATTTTCTAAAAATCAATTACAAAATGACATCCCCAAAAGAGATGTTTGAGACGATGCGTAGCGATGAAACGGCTTCTCTTATGCTAAACAAAAGAGATATCAGTACATTAGAGGAGCTGGAGAGGTATCTTTTTAAAGGTTTCAATGCAAAGTAGTCTTCAAAAGATAGACACTTTTTTACAAAAACATCACGTCCTTACACTTGCCACGACGAACGGTGGGGAACTTAGTGCATGTAATCTTTTTTATGTGTTTGATGCCCAAAAAGTTTCGTTTGTTGTAGCAAGTAGCGATGAGACGACACATATAAATCATATTTTACAAAATAAAAAAGTTGCAGGAACTGTAGTTTTGGAGACAAAAACAGTTGGTAAAATAGAGGGAGTTCAGTTTAGAGGTGAATTTTTGCCTTTGGATGATGGTGAGTTAAAAAAGCTTTATTTTAAAAGCTTCCCTTACGCACTTGCCATGAATCCTAAGCTTTGGCAGATAAAAATAGACTATTTTAAATTGACAGACAACACTCTTGGATTTGGCAAAAAACTTATTTGGACAAACTTTTCTCTTTAAACATAGTGCATTCGCTTCCACTGCTTTGAAACACCACCATTGATGGAATTTGTGGCGACTTAAACCCATACGCCCTGCACCCGTGAGGTCGTGTGGCTTCCCATGTAACAAAATAGTATTCACATTTTCTGCAATTAATTCTTTTCATACGGCTCTCAATTTAAGTGAGCTATTTTAGCATATTCGGTACAATAGGCGAATTAAATCAAGAGAGAAAATATGGACAAAATAGCACTTATGTTGCAACTACAAGCTGATTTGAACGAGGCTACAAACGGCGATAAATGGACAAGCGGGATTACAAAAAACAACAAAGTTATCAATTGGAAGCGTTGCATATATATGGAGTGCGCTGAGATGATAGAGAGCTTTTCTTGGAAACACTGGAAAAATATCGACAAAGAAGCGGATTGGGCGAACCTGCAGATAGAAGTTGTTGATGTTTGGCACTTTATCATGAGTTTGGCGATAGAAAATTATGCTCAAAATGCTAAAGGCGGTATCGACGAACTCGGACATGCTCTCTTAAAGGTTGAAAATTTTGAAAAGATTGTTCTAAAGAACACTCTCTTTGCCAATGAAAATGAGATTATGGAAAAAATAGAAGCTATCATCTTAGAGTCGCTCCTAAAAAAAGAGTTTCATTTAGAAAAATTGGTCAATGACTTTTTCGATTTGGTTGTGATGAGCGGACTTGACCTTGAAACTCTCTACAAGCTCTATGTAGGCAAAAATATCCTCAATCAGTTTAGACAAGACCACGGGTATAAAGACGGCTCTTACATAAAGGTTTGGAATGGCGAAGAGGATAACGTGGTTATGCAGAGAGTTTTGGAGCAGAACAGTGATATCGCACCAGCCAAACTTTATGAAGAACTTGAAAAGCTTTACCCAGCACAAAAGAACTAAATATCATGGTTTTAGAAGTAAAAAATCTCTCCTTTGGGTACAAAAAGGAGTCTCTGCTTTTTGAAAATCTCTCTTTTTCACTCAAAAAAGGTGAGATAAAAGCGATAGTAGGCGAGAGCGGAGCAGGAAAGAGTACCATTTTTGAACTCATTCTTGGCAATCTAAAACCATTAAATGGAGAGATTAAACACTCTGTTTGTTCTGAGGTTTTTCAAGACCCATACAGCTCATTTCATCCAAGCTACACACTTTTAAATCAGATAAGAGATGTGGCAAAACTCGATGATTTAGAGTTTTACCTTAAAAATATAAATCTCGAACATGAACTGCTTCTAAAACTGCCCCATGAACTATCAGGCGGACAGCTTCAGCGTGCCTCCATCTTGCGTGCTATGCTTATGAAGCCAGAGTTATTGCTGCTTGATGAACCAACTTCCGCACTTGACAATGTAATCCAACTTGAGGTAATGCAGATGCTTGTAAAACATCTGGGCAGTATGGGAATGCTGCTTATCACGCACGATTTGGATTTGGCTGAGTGGTGTGCGGATGAGATTATTATGATTTAAAAAATAGTTTGACTAGGTAAAATCCACTCCCCGCCATCAAAACAGAACCAAAAGCATTGAACGAGATATTGGCGAGAGCCAGAGCGATTTGTCCGCTATTTAGAAGTAAAAAACTCTCTATAGCAAAGGTGGAGTATGTCGTAAGTCCGCCTAATATACCTGTTGTCAAAAAAGATTTTACATGGAGTGAAAAAAAGGTTGTGTGCATAAAATAGGCTATAAGCACTCCCATCACAAAACTGCCGCCAAGGTTGACCCCTAGTGTTCCAAAAGGGATGTCGTGGGGCATTTTGTGCGAAATAATACCGTTTAGATAGGCTCGAAGCACAGCCCCGATAAAGCCGCCGCTACCTATGGCTAGGATGGTTTGCCAGCTCATCGTTATATACCTTTTGCATCTTGATTCTTAGGTTACTTAGCCACTCTTTATCATTTTTATCTGCTACAAAAGAGTCCAAAAAGATTACTTTGATTTTTCCTGGCTTATAGAAAAATTTTTTTGTATTGTAGCGTTTTGCGGTCTCTATCAAAACAACAGGCTGCACTATAAGAGAGTTTGCATCTGCTAGCATTTTTGCGCCAGATTTAAAAGAAAGCATAGTGCCAACGCTGGAGCGAGTGCCTTCTGGAAACATTGCGATTACTCTGTTTGTATTCACAACTTTTTTTGCATCTTTAAGAAGTTTGATGAGTGATGTTTTACTTTCCCTCTCAACTGCTATGTCTTTTGGGAGTTTTAGTGCCAAACCAAAAAAAGGGATATCAAAAAGCTCTTTTTTTGCAACCCAAGCAATATCTCTTTTGGATATTGTCTCCATAACAACGATGTCCAAATCACTTTGGTGGTTCATCAAAAAGATTTGCGCTTTTGGATCCTCTTTGCCAACTACCTCTGCAGAGAAAAAAGTGCTAAGACGTATAAGCCAAGCGGCTAATTTTCTGCTGTAAGGTTTTGGAAGAATATAAAATGTAACAATCATCAAACTAAGAGATATGGCAATGATGATAGTTGCGTAAAGCCAACTAATGTGAGCAAATATCTTCATTTTTTACCCAGCCTATCTTTTGGTTTTCTAGTTGTACTTTTATCCACCCTTTGACTTCTGCCTCTTTTTGAAGATGGTACTCTTTAGGGGCTTTCTCAAAAATAGTTCCATTGGACATAGGAAGCAGATAAATCCCAGAACCCTCTTTAATACAAACCTCTTTGGATGGAAGAGTGATTGAGAGAATATAGGCAAGAGGAAGAGCGATAAAAACGAGGTAAATATATTTTCTTCTCCACAAAATAATGATAAAAGCAACTAACGCAACTACCGCAGCCGCACCCATTTTAAGTATCTCATTTGATTGGTCTTTTGGTTTTAAATCGCTTTGTGTTGTTACGCTGTCGTCATTTACGATGATAGGTATATTTACAAAAATAAATTTGTTTTTGACAAGATTAAAATATGAAAATGAGAGTGTCTGAATACTTTTGTCGATGATGGCATAGTAGGTGACTTTGGCATCTGTAAATGAGTTTGTTACAGACTCGATACCCTGCTTATAAACACCACTTAACTTGAGTGCTGAAATGTCACAATTTTGGGCAGTGGCAACGAAAACAACTATATTGTGCGTTGCATCATAGCTTGTTGTTTTGTACTCTACTATATCAAAAGAGTTTGCGATGATATTTGAAAAGTCACTTTTTGGATTGAGCGAAATGACATTTAACATCTCTCCGCTAAGATGGGTACTCTCATAGTTTTTCTCATTTTTGCTAACAAGAGCAGCTTCAAAATCTGGAAGTTTGGCGTTTTGTGAAGTTGCTATAAAATAGAAAGTATCGTAGTAGAATTTTGCATTTTTTATCCTTGAAGGCGTGTCGCTAAGCATTTTAAGCCCTTGCATGTTTGAGAGCTTGTACTGGACATCCTTAAAATCTTGAATAACACAAAGCGTTTTAATAGTAATAGGAAAAACCTCACCTTTGAGCACTCTCTGAGGAATGTTTTCAAAATTGAGGTAGAGAACCTTAGAGGGAGCTTCTAATGCTTCCTCGTAAGGCACATCGACATCTGCAGCATTGGCAAATGTTACAAAAATAAGCCATGCAAAAAGAAGTTTGATCACGCTTCTAAAAACCCTTGAAGCATTTTTACGCCGTCACTGCTTCCAAGCAGTGCTTCCATTGCTCGCTCTGGATGAGGCATAAGTCCAAAAACATTTTTTGTTTTATTGCAAACGCCTGCAATGGCATCAACGCTTCCGTTTGGATTTTTCTCTTCTCCATCAGCTCCACAATATCTTAGAAGAACTTGGTTATTTGCATAAAGTTCTTTTAAACCATCTTCATCTATATAGTAGTTTCCGTCATGATGAGCGATAGGGATATTGACGATGTTACCGTTTTCTAGCTCTTTTAAAAAAATATTGTCATTATTTACAACTTTTAGGTGGTGATGTTTTGAGAGAAAATGCAGACTTTCGTTTCTTTTAAGCGCACCTGGGAGAAGACCTGCTTCTGTAAGGACTTGAAAGCCGTTGCATATACCTAAAACTTTTCCACCCTCGTTTGCGTACTTTGTCACAGCTCTCATAACAGGGCTAAACTTTGCGATAGCACCGCTTCTAAGATAGTCGCCATAGCTAAAACCGCCAGCAACAACAAGTAGGTCAGTATCAGTTGGTACAGATTCGGACTTGTGCCATAAAATCTCTGTTTTTGCACCTAGCGACTTAAAAGCATGCTCTGTGTCGTACTCGCAGTTAGTGCCTGGAAACTGTAAAATTGTTACTTTCATTTGACAAACTCTATAGTGTAGTCTTCAATAACTGTGTTCGCAAGAAGCTCTTCACACATTTTTGTAACATCTGTCACAGCTTTTTGCTCGTCGCTCTCATCAAGGTTGAATATAATCTGTTTTCCGACACGAACATTGCTAACATTATTAAAGTGTAAAGACTCAAGTGCGTGATGCACTGCTTTTCCCTGAGAGTCCAATACACCCGCTTTTAAAAATACATTTACAACTGCTTTCATGATACTATGTCCTTGTTTTTATTTATTTGTTATTCTGTTTAACACTTCTTCATAAGCCATCTTTAGACCGCCCAAACCTTGGCGAAATCTGTCTTTATCCATCTTTTCGCCACTTTGCATATCCCAAAAACGGCAGTTGTCAGGGCTGATTTCATCAATAAGAATAATGTTGCCGCTGCTATCTTTCCCAAATTCAAGTTTAAAGTCAACAAGATTGAGCCCTTTTGTTGCAAAATATGGCTTTAAGATATCATTTATCTCTCTTGCCATGCGGCGAAGCTTGTCAAGCTCGTCTTGATGCTTCACAAGTCCTAAGATAAGTGCGTGTTGGTCGTTTAGTTTTGGATCACCAAGCGCATCATTTTTGTAGTCAAACTCAACAAGCGTAAAAGGAAGCACCGTTCCATCTTTAATCCCCAGATTTTTACTCAAACTCCCCGTCGCAATGTTGCGAACAATTACCTCATGAGTATAACAT
>JAOTSA010000072.1 GCA_030247515.1 Sulfurimonas sp.
AAGATAACTTGATAATTTCTATAAAAATTATCATTTGAGCTAAAATGAGTGTTTTTATCATTTAGAAAAACATAACTATCTTTTAAACCCGTTTCCAGCTGTTGAGCTTTTAAAAACTCTTTTGCTTTTGGCAGTATCTCAATATCTCTCTCGCTTGATTTTGTTTTGGCAGGATTTATCAAGCCTTGAGCAATCGTTTTATTGATAGTTATCGTATCGGTTGCAAAATCTATATCATCCCACTCTAAAGCCAAAATCTCACCCGAACGCATCCCCGTAAAGAAAGATAATCCTAAAAAGTTTCTAACTTGACCGCTAACACTCGATAAAATCAAATCTATCTCATCAAGTGAAAAGGGCTTTTGTTTTTCCTTTTTGTAATTAATCTTAGGCATTCCTACAGATGTAATTGGATTTGAAGATATTGTTTCGCTCAATATCGCTAAGTTAAAGACCTCTTTTAAGAGTATTCTAGCTAACTGAATGCTCTCTCTTTTTAAACCTTTTTCTTTCATCCCGTCTTGAAATTGTTTGATTTCAATAGGCTTTATATGCGTGACCATTTTATCGCCAAAATATGGTAGAATATGGTTTTTAACAGATGAACGATAAGCTATCATTGTTTTATGTCTTAGATGTTTACTTTTTTCTAAGATTATGTTTTGAAGCAGGTTTTTAACAGTTGGCGACTGTCTCTCTTCAAAATGTAGCTCTTCGTCCATTTCCCCACGATTGTATTTCCCGATAATGATATTTTTGTTTATGTTGGTATATTTCATTTTAGATGATATGAACTTGCCATCTATACCAAAGTACAAAATACCATTGCGATTTTTAAACCGTAACTTTTTCATTTAACTATTCCTTTGTTTAGATAATCTCTAAATTCCAGAACAGCCTCCTCTATAAACACAATGATTTTATCACTTTTTCTATGAAAATGATAATTTTCTTTTAGATAACCATTTGATATGTAGTTGTTTATAGTTCTTGGTGTAACATCTAAAAATTTCGCCACCTCTTTTTTAGTAGTCAAAGGCGGTGTAAACTTTTTAAGCCTTTCTTCCATAGTTTCAATTTTTTTTAGCAGCATCGGAATAAGCTCTAAGTTTTCAAATGCTCTTATATCCATTATGCAGCCTTTTTATATTCGTTTATCGTATGCACTTCCATATTTTCATTACGCATATATAAAAGCTCGTTATCGTCCCATATCTCCATTATTTTTTCACTATCAAGAGTTACCAATACTTTTAAGCTATTGCCCTTTTTGATTTGCGTAAGTGCATAGAGCGTAAATCTATGGTTTAAAAGTCTATGAAGATATAGCGGAGCAGTGGAGCGACTGGAACAAAATCTATTTACACGGTTTTTTATATACCACGCATTAAGATACTCATCATCTTGTGTGATATGCTCTTTTGACTTTGGAAGCGTTTTGTTGATATATTTCATAATGTAACTTTTAGCGTTTAGTATGTCTTTTACAAATTTATTGGATTTGGAGAAATACAAACGATTAAAAGCTTTTTCGACTTTTTCTATCCTATCAGCGGGAATAAATAGGAGTATATGAGCGTGAGGCGTTCCGTCTTTGTGAGGCTCGTTTACACGATAGTACATTCTTTGATTTTTGGATAGCTCTTTGAGTGACCTATCTTGCCTAAGTTTAGCCCACATCTTGGTTAATACCTTTGTGGCTTCTCTTGGCTCTATACAGTTGTATTTTGGATTTTTGATAAGTTGCTTTGTTCTTTTGTCCTCTTTCATAGCGTGAAACTCACTAGGAAGAGTTATCGTTAAAAAGACGGGAGTAAGATTTGCGTTTTGTGCTTCACGCTGTAGGGTATCTATGCGATTTTGAATTTCGGCATAATATCTTTGCGGATTATGGTTTGATGATACTATGCACTCTTTGAGCGCAAAAGTATTACCAGTTATTTTGTCCTTGATGTAGCTATACTTTAAAAAGTCCTCTTGTTTTTGGATTTTAAGCTTCACTGACACTAAGTCGCTCTTTGAAACTCCGTACTTTTTTAGTATGTCCACATCTTTTTTATAATTAGTCAAGAGGGGCGTTGCCGCCCATTTGTTCGCAGGATCACAAATGGGTCGGAAAAGCCCATCAATAGCACTTATAGTTTTGCTATCGTATTTTAAGGAAGTAGCCATTTTATACTTCTCTTAGTGCTTTTACTTCTGGAAATGCACCTTTTAGATAATCCGTAATGATTGTATAGTCGTCTAAATCTAATGAGCCGTGAGCATTTAGACCATCTAAAACTTTTACTAAGTTCTTGATTTTTGAATCTAAAGCAACATTTTGGTTTTTAAACTCTTTTTTTGTATCATTCATTGTTTCTTTCCTTTAGTAGGGTTTTGAAATACCATAGGGAGTTTTCCGCCAAGATTCACTCTCTATGTGTTATGATTAGCTCCATTAGTAGCAACATAAAAGAAAAAATATAATGTTCTGTTTCAAACATTTTTCTAACGCCCTCATTTCATTCAGTTGTTCCCACATTTTATAAATAAAATCGTGGTTTAATTGCTTACGAAAAAGCTCACACTAGATTTAGATATAAAACTACATTTTACTTGTACCTTTTTACCCACTTGGTCTTTATACTGTGATAATTTTTCAATAGGGATACTAACATCCTGCATTTCTTGTTTTATGCTCCCATTTGATAGCTCTGTATCAACTAGGAGTTGTAAAACTGGTTTACCTTTTGTGACCTCTCCAGATTCTTTGTCTTTAAAGTCTGGTTTAACATATGTTGATAGCAACATTCCCTCTATTATGATTTTCATTTATCAATCCTTTTTTAAAAATTTTGCAATGTTCGCATTAAGTTTTAATCTGTCGGTGTGATGTTTTTCTATAATAGGAATTTGTGATGCAGATTGACCAGTAGTAGAAAACATTTGTTGTAACTCTTCATCAGGTACTACGACGAAATCTTCAACATAAGAGATTATTTCTGTAGCTAAATTGAGTTTTGTAGATAAACTATCCAGTTCTCTTCCACAATCATCATTAATTAAAGACTGTAAAGTTGCAACTACCAATGAATTCATAGAAATCGACTCTTTTTCGGCGAGTGTTTGAATCTCCTCTTTTAAGCTTGCAGGCAACTTTAAACTAAAAGGCACTTTGTCCTCCTCTTGTGATTTGACGGTAGCAATAATTTTTGTCCTATTCATAGGAACTCCTTGTAATTAATATGGACATTCAAACGAATGTTTTAAAATGATACCTAAATAGAATTTATAAATCAAGCCCTAAGATAGAAATTCAAATGAATACTATACGCTTAATTTTTTTGTACCGTTTTTGTACCTCTTCTTTTCAATGGATTTTCAACCCTATAATGAAACATTGTTTATAGAATTAGCTAATTTCCGTAATCTAGGTATTTGAAATTAAAAAGTTTTGCTTAAGTTTCAACAAAACTTAAAGCTTGTAAGAGTATAATTCCGAACTTTTTGTAGAAACGAAACCGATAAAGGCATAGCCAATATGCTTTTAGAGGCTATAAGTATTTAAAGATTTAAGGAATTGTATATGTACGCAATTATCAAAAACGGTGGGAAGCAGTATAAAGTTCAAGAGGGTGATATTTTATTACTAGATAATATGTCTCTTGAGCCAAAAGCTTTGATCGAGATTAAAGAAGTTCTTGCCCTAAACGCAGGTGAGCTTAGAGTGGGAACTCCTTTTGTAGAGGGTGCTGTTGTAACTGCTGAAGTTATTAATGAGGGTCGTGATAAAAAAGTTATGACATTCAAAAAACGTCGTCGTAAAGACTCTAAAGTTAAAAGAGGCTTTAGAAGAGATTTTACTCGTGTACGTATTATAAAAATCGCAGCATAATTAACGCTGTAAATTAACGAAGGAGATTCAAGATGGCACATAAGAAAGGTCAAGGTAGTACACAGAATAATCGTGACTCGGCTGGTAGAAGACTTGGTGTAAAAAAGTATGGTGGAGAGGCTGTAGTAGCTGGTAACATTATCATTCGCCAAAGGGGAACTAAAGTTCATCCAGGCAAAAATGTTGGTATGGGCAAAGACCATACAATTTATGCTCTTGTTGAAGGTACTGTTTTATTTCATAGAAAAGATAAAAAACGCCAACAAGTTTCAATCGTTCCTGCTGCATAATTTCTAAAATATTTGGGGTTGCCCAAATATTTCTCTTCAATTATTGGTTTTTACACCTAAACAATTTAAATATTTAACAGTTTACTTTTTTGGTATAGTTGATTTTTAAGTATTAAACATCTAAGGAAAACATATGTTTACAGATAGCGTAGAACTTACAGTTTCTTCAGGAAAAGGCGGACAAGGATGCGTCTCTTTTCGTCGTGAAAAATTCGTAATAAATGGCGGACCAGATGGCGGTGACGGTGGAAAAGGCGGAGATATCTGGTTTAAGTGTGATAACAATACGCACACCCTCTCTCACTATCAAAAAAAGATGCACATAAAAGCAGAAAACGGTGTTCAGGGCGGAAGTACTAACATGGCTGGAAAAGCTGGTGCCAAAAGAGTGATTATCGTTCCCCCTGGTACACAGATTATCGATGTTGAGAATGGTGATGTTCTTTTTGATATGCTTCATGATGGAGAAGAAGCACTTTTCCTAACAGGCGGAAGAGGCGGACTTGGCAATACACATTTCAAATCCTCAACAAAACAGCGTCCAACCTATGCGCAGCCAGGAGAGAAGGGACAGACAAGAACGATTAAGCTTGAGATGAAACTTATTGCCGATGTCGGTCTAGTTGGTTTTCCAAATGTAGGCAAATCCACACTCATCTCGACAGTTTCAAATGCACGCCCAGAAATTGCAAATTATGAATTTACAACCCTCACACCTAAGCTTGGACAGGTAAATATTGGGGATTTTGAGTCATTCATTATGGCAGATATCCCAGGTATTATCGGTGGAGCGCATGAAGGAAAGGGTCTTGGAATCCAATTTTTAAGACATATAGAGAGAACGAAGATTCTTCTTTTTATGGTTGATTTGGCATCATACAGAGATCTCAAAGAGCAGATAGAAACTCTTAAAGCCGAAGTTGCAGCATTTTCTGACACGTTGGCGGGTAGCAGTTATGCCATAGCTCTTACACGCTCAGATGTTGTTCCTCAAGATGAAGTTAGTGATTTGGTTAGTGGATTTTTAGAGACTATTGGCTTGAGTGCATCACATGAGAGAGAGAGTGGTTTTGATACATTACTTCCATACTTTATCCAAAAAAGTGCAGATGAAACACTTGGTTACGATAAGACGCTTCCTTACTTTGTAGCACCTATTTCATCGGCGGCAAACAAAAATATAGAGCCGCTCAAACATGCACTCTTTAACCTTGTGCAAGTAAATAGATATAGCAAATAGAGAAGTTAAAATGAGAAGAGTAGTTGTAAAAGTCGGAAGTGCAGTACTCACGCAAAATGACGCAATAGCACTTCAGAGAATGAGAAATCTAGTTGATTTTTTAGCAGAGCTAAGAAAGGAGAATGAAGTTATCTTAGTCTCATCTGGTGCAGTAGCAGCTGGATATACAGCGCTTAGACTAGATAGAGGTATCCTTCAAAATAAACAGGCTCTTGCTTCCATCGGACAGCCTATTTTAATGAACAAATATGCAAAAAAGTTTGCCGAGCATAACATCTTAACGGCACAGGTCTTGGTCACAGCCGCAAATTTTAATGATGATGATGAATGTAAGAGGATTAAAGATACAGTTGATACACTTCTCTCAAATGGTGTTATTCCCATTATAAACGAAAATGATGCAACGACGACAAAAGAGCTTGTAGTTGGCGATAACGACCAACTCTCTGCCTATGTTGCAAAACACACTGCTTCATCGCTCCTTATTATCCTCTCAGACATAGATGCTTATTATGACAAAGACCCAAGGAAATTTGATGATGCAAAGATTTTAAAAATAGTAAACAGTATTGATGCAGATGAGCTTGAAAAAGAGGCGAACCCAAATAGTACTTTTGCGACTGGCGGAATACTTACAAAACTAAAAGCTGCAAATTATCTTTTAACACACAACATCAACATGGTACTTACAAGCGGTTATGATTTGAGCAATATTAAAAGTTTGATGCTTGATGGCGAGCATTTGGGCGGAACTCTTTTTGCAAGAGACGCTTAATGAAGATTATCTTTATGGGAACTCCCGAGTATGCTGGGCGTATTTTAGAAAAAATCATCGATACTCCAAATATGGAAGTAGTTGCGGTTTATACACAGCCTGATAAGCCTGTAGGACGCAAAAAAATTCTCACTCCGCCAATTGTAAAAACAGTTGCACTTAAAAATGGCATCTTAGTTTATCAACCCCAGAGACTTAGAGAAGCGGATGTTGTAAAAGAACTAGAAAAAACAGAGTGTGACTATATTGTAGTTGCTGCTTATGGACAGATATTGCCAAAAGAGATTTTATGTCATGCGCCGTGTATCAACCTTCACGCCTCTATCTTACCTCAGTACAGAGGTGCAAGCCCGATTCAGCAAACGCTTTTAAATGGAGACACTACAACTGGAGTTACTGCCATGTTGATGGAAGAGGGGCTTGATACTGGTGCAATCATTAAAATAGAAGCGATTGACGTAAGTTCAGATGAGATGGTAGAGCCACTTTTTGAGAGGTTAACAGTTGTTGCATCCGACTTGACGATAGATGTACTTAAAAATTTCACTTCATATGCACAACAAAAACAGAATGAATCTCTTGCATCGCACTGTAAAAAAATTACAAAACAAGATGGTGAGGTTACTTTTGATGATGCGGAGGAAACTTTTAACAAGTATCGTGCATTCACACCGTGGCCAGGGGTCTATCTTGCCTCAGGACTAAAATTAAAGAAGATTGAACTTCTCGAAAACAAGAGCCAAAACGAAAGCGGCAAAATTATGCAAATTGACAAAGATGCTATTGTTGTAGGGTGCAAAAAAGGGAGCATAAAAATTTTGCGTGTGCAACCAGAGTCAAAAAATGAGATGGATGTACTCTCTTACATCAACGGAAAAAGATTAAATCTTGCAGATACTCTTTCTTGAAAGTATAGATTCAACACAAAAACATCTCAAAGAGCTGATTGCGCAAGGGAGAGTTACTCCACCCTATAGCGTTGCTGCTTCTATGCAGACAGATGGAGTTGGAAGCAGAGGCAATGTATGGATGGGAGAAGAAAATAATCTTTTTTTATCTTTTGCTATCCCACTAAGTGATTTGCCCCAAGACCTTAAGCTGGAATCTGCATCTATCTATTTTTCATATATCATGAAAGAGACTCTCGAAGAGTTTGGCTCAAAAGTTTGGCTTAAATGGCCTAACGACTTCTATATAAATGATAAAAAAATAGGCGGCATGATTACAAATCTTCTGGGCGATTGTATAGTTTGCGGGATTGGACTAAATATAAAAAATGCACCAGAAGGTTTTGAAAAACTGGATGTTTACGTGGCAAGAGAAAAGCTCTTAGAGAGCTATTTTTCCAAGATAGAAGAAAAGAGCTTATGGAAGCAAGTTTTTAGTAAATTTAAGTTAGAATTTTATAAGAATCAAAACTTTTACACACATAAAAAAAATTTAATAATTTCTTTAGGAGATGCAACACTTCAGGGTGATGGCTCCATTGTAATCAACGGCGAGAGGATATATAGTCTAAGATGAGTGAAGTGATTGTAATAGCAAATCAAAAGGGTGGTGTTGGTAAAACAACCACAGCCGTAAACTTAGCTGCATCCCTTGCTGTTGCGGAAAAAAAAGTGCTTCTTATAGACTCTGATCCTCAAGCAAATGCAACAACTTCGCTTGGATTTCATAGAAATGATTATGAGTTCAATATCTATCATGTACTTATTGGTACTAAAAAACTCAAAGATATTATCTTAAAGTCGGAATTGCCTACTCTCCATTTAGCACCTTCAAATATCGGTTTGGTCGGAATAGAAAAAGAGTATTATGACGCTCAAAACTCAAAAGGTCGTGAGCTTCTTTTAAAAAAAGCACTTGCAACTGTTTTGAAAGATTATGACTACATCATTATTGATTCTCCGCCAGCACTCGGTCCTATGACGATTAACGCACTCTCTGCATCAAATTCAGTTATTATTCCTATTCAGTGTGAATTTTTTGCATTAGAGGGACTTGCGCAGCTCTTAAATACAGTAAAACTTGTACGAAAATCTATCAATCAAAAGTTAGTAATTAGGGGATTTTTACCAACAATGTTCAGCGCACAAAATAATCTTTCTAAGCAGGTTTTTGCAGACCTAAAACAGCACTTTAGCAGTAAACTTTTTAAAGATGCGAACGGTGAAGTTATAGTAGTTCCAAGAAATGTGAAACTGGCAGAATCTCCATCCTTTGGAAAACCAGCTATTCTTTATGATGTAAAATCAATGGGATCAGTCTCTTATCAAAATTTAGCACAGGCGATTATGGAAGTATGAAGTCACAAAAATTAGGAAGAGGATTGGGCGAGCTTTTAGGAGAGATAGAAGAAGCATACGAGAATGAAGTTTCTCAAAAAGATTCGATTATAGAGATTGCACTTAAAGATGTGCGACCAAATCCTTTTCAACCGAGAAAATATTTTGAAGAGAGTTCTCTTTATGAACTTGGTGAGTCTATAAAAAGTGATGGATTGATTCAGCCTATCATCGTGACTGAGGATGTGGATGGGTATGTTCTTATTGCGGGAGAGAGAAGACTTCGTGCATCAAAATTGGTAAAACTTAAAACTATTCGTGCAATTGTACTAAATAGTGATGAACATAAAATGAGACAGTTTGCCTTGATAGAAAATATCCAAAGAGATGAGTTGAACTCTATAGAATTGGCACATGCCTATGGCGAACTTATCAAGCTCCACAATATTACTCAAGAAGAACTTTCAACTAAAATCCATAAAAGCAGAACGCATATTACAAATACTTTAAGACTTTTGCAACTTTCTCAAAAAACACAAAAAGCATTAATTGAGAAAAAAATCACAGCAGGACATGCAAAAGTTTTAGTTGGACTTGATGAAAAGCAACAGCAAATGATGGTGGATTCTATTATCGGGCAAAAATTGAGTGTTAGAGAAGTAGAAGCATCCATAAAAAGTGTAAAAAATCAAAAAAACGACCCACAAAACAAAAAAGATATAATCTCTTATGATTTTAACTTGCTCAAAGATAAGCTCACAACACTTGGGTTTACAGCAAAAAATTCAGCTAAAAGTATGACAATAGAGTTTCAAGATGCAACACAGATAGAGCAACTTCTTCAACTTCTCTCAAGATAAACTTTAAATCGCTTATTTATTGTAAATATTATTTATAAATAATAT
>JAOTSA010000073.1 GCA_030247515.1 Sulfurimonas sp.
CAACCTTGAGTATGTCGTTCCTTCTAATGATGCACTGAAACTTGTTCCATACAATGTAGCAAAGGCTAAAAGCGTTCTTCCCATCAGTGTGGATGATATGGTGCTTAGTGTAGCAACACAAGATGTTAATGACCTTGCCATGCTTGACTACCTCCGCAAGATATCAGGGCGAAATGTCAAGTTTGTGGTAGAAGATAAGCAGACCATCGCACGCTATGTTGAAATCTTTTATTATCAATTAAATAGCCCTATAGAGCAGGAGATAGCTGAACTCATCAAAAACAGTTTGGGCAATGTTGAGGTAAATGTTCCATACCTTATAGAGCTACTTCTTAACAATGCTATCAAAGACCATGTTACCGACATCCACATCACGCCTGAGAGTTCAGCGACACATATCTCATACCGCCTAGATGGAGTTTTGAGACACTTTTACGCCCTGCCGCTCAAACTTCATGCACAGATTGTTGCTCGTATAAAGATACTTAGTAGGCTAGATATTTCAGAGCAGAGAAAACCGCAAGACGGTGCTTTTAGTTATTCGTTTTTAAATGAGCCATTTGATTTGAGGGTTTCTACACTCCCGACAAATCATGGCGAAAATATCGTTATGCGTCTGCTTGGTAAAAACTCATCGCTTTTTAGCCTCTCACAGCTCGGGCTTACGAAAGCAAACGTTGCAAAGGTAGAGAAGTACTTCTCAAAACCTTACGGTATCATCCTTATCGTTGGACCCACAGGAAGCGGAAAGACAACAACACTCTACTCGGCGTTGCGCAAAATCGACTCTTTGAAAAAAAATGTTTTGACCATTGAAGACCCCATAGAGTATAAATTCTCTTTTATCAGACAGACACAGCTCAACGAAAAAGCGGGATATGATTTTCAAAGTGCCATCCGTGCTTTTATGCGTCAAGATCCCGATGTTATGCTGGTGGGCGAGATAAGAGACCATGACACCGCAGAGCTTGCCGTGCGTGCCTCCATCACGGGACACTTGGTACTCTCTACTCTGCATACTAACGATGCCGTCGGTACAATCCCTCGTTTAAATGACCTTGGCATTGAGCCTTATCTTATAGGTTCGGGACTTTTGGCGGTTATCGCACAAAGACTTGTAAGAAAACTATGCACTAAATGTAAAGTTCCAAAAGAGTATTCAAAAGAGGAGTTGCGTGAACTAGGTGTAAGTAAACGAACCATAGATGCATATCCTGATTTTCAACTCTATGAAGCAGTCGGATGCCCACACTGTAGGGGAACAGGCTATAAAGGGAGAGAATCTATCGTTGAGATTTTAGAGATAGATGAGGATATAGAAGCGATGATTACCAAAAGAGCCTCAACGCAAGAGATACTTGCTCTAGCCTATGAAAAAGGGATGCACTCACTCAAAGAAGACGGACAGATAAAAGTACTTCTCGGTGTCACGACACTTCAAGAGATAGACAGGGTTGTTAACTAATGCACTTTTTTGTAGTAAGTATCAATCGACTTGGTCAAAAAGGTGTGGACTTTTTAGAAGCTGCCGACTATGACGTATTGCTTAAAAATCTTGAGAGAGAGTTTGTGTATCCGCTCAAGATTTGGCAGCTTCCTAGCTCTATGTCCTCCTCTATTCCATCAGGAAGAGCAAAGGTTTCAGCATATCAAATCATTGAGATGATGGACAACCTACATCTTGTCATCAAGTCTGGTTTGCCGTTGCATCAGGGGATTTTGGACTTGGCAGAAGATAGCGACAATAAAAAGTTTAAAAATATGATGTTTCATATAGCAGATGACATCAACAGAGGAAGATCTCTCTCGGGAGCATTTACACCCTATAAAGATATAGTCGGTGTCATGATACTCAACCTTATGAAGATAGGCGAAGAGACGGGACAGCTTGAACTTACACTTAAGCGTGGCTCAACCTTTTTACGCCGCATCACGGAACTAAAGAAAAAAGCAAAATCAGCCCTAATTTATCCATCTTTTGCATTTATCGCCGTAATGGGTGCGATGCTTGTCTGGATGATATATGTTTTGCCGCAGATGACGGGACTTTTTAAAGAGATGAATGTTGAACTGCCGGCCCTGACAATTGCTATGATGAGCATATCTGATTTTTTGGCAAATTACATAGGGTATATGGGTTTAGCCATCGTTTTTTTTGTGATAATCTTTAAAGTTCTCCATAAAAAATATAAAAAAGTGCGTTGGCATACCGATAGACTTATGCTCAAAATCCCAGTAATAAGAGATGTTATCGTTAGTTTTAACACCGCTTTTATCTCTGAATATCTTAGACTTGCCCTTATCTCCGGTATCCCTATTTTTAGCGCACTTGAGACTTTGGGAAAAAATATAAACAATGAAGTGTTTCAGAATGCACTTATGGAAGCAACGAAAGATGTCGGAAGAGGAAGCCAACTCTCAAACGCATTTGCAAAAACAGAAGTTTTTCCACTCTTTTGTATAAGAATGATGCGTGTAGGAGAAAATGCGGGAACACTAGAGACCCAGCTTGAGATAGTCTCTAACCATTACTACGAGAGGGTTGACAACTTTGCCGAGAACATAGGCAAGATTATAGAGCCAATCGTACTTATCATTGTAGGCGGTTTTATGGCGATGGTTATGGTAGGACTTATGGGACCTATGTATGATTTACTCTCAAATATGAAAGATTAAAAGTAAATATCATAAAAAAGAGTTTTTTTTGTGATATTTTTAAGCAAAATATATTATAATCTTTGCGCTAATTAGAAAAAGGAGTCTCACAGATGAGAAAAGGATTTACGCTCGTAGAGCTTTCGATAGTGTTGGTAATTGTTGGTTTATTGATTGGTGGTGTGCTTAAGGGCAAAGAGATGATTGAAAGCACAAAGATTAAAAAAGTAAAAACAGATATTGATAGCATTGTAGCTGCAACTTATGCATATCAAGATAAAAAAGGTGTTTTACCAGGAGATGCAAATACTAATGGACTTATTGAGACAGGTGAGTCAAATAGTGCTTGGTCGGCTCTTATAGATGAAGGATTGGTGTCAGGAGACAAGGCTATTCAGGGTGGTGCTAAGAAAAATCCGTTCGGGATGTTCTATGGATTTGACGTAAATGGTACGATTAATGTTATTACAACTAATGTTGTAGATGCTCAAATAATCAGCGATCTTGATCTTAAGTTCGATAACGGCGATACTACTAGCGGTGATTTAACAATTAAATCTGGTACAACATTACAATGGGCTGCTTTCTAATTTATTGATTCGTTTCACTCTAACTTTTAACTCGTTTAACTCATTCCACCTTTCCCAAGGTGGAATCAATACACACACATTTAACTTAGTAACATAAAATTTTTCTCCTATTTGACTTTATTTTGTTCTTCTTTTTACTCCTATTTATGTATAATTACCGGATGCAAACAAAAGAGAAAATTGACAAATTGTCAAAAATTGCCGACATTGTAAATAAGAAACTTATAGTTCTTTTGGCTATTGACGGTGGGGTTGGTGCATACTCTATAAAATTTATAGAGCAAGCAAGTTATTTTGGTTATATGCTTGGAGTCATATTTATAGTTGTTTCTATTGGAATTGCCTATAATTACAATGAATTAAATAACATTAAACGAGAGATAGAGGAGCTTTAAATGGAAAATTTAGGATTATTTGCCCTAGCTATAGGTTTTGTTATGGCTTGGATTATTGGTACTATCGCCAATAAAAAACAGTGGAAGATAGGTAATATTTTTTAATTCATAAAAAACTTACATTTCCTCGTTCCCATCGTTGCCGATGGGAAAATATACCTCTTTTATTAGAGTTGCTCATAGAAAAGAGGTTTACTAAAACCTAGATTGATAAAATGTTGCAAAGTCTCTTTATGCTATAATCCCCACCTTTAAAAAACAACTAAAAAGTAAATCATGCTTGCATCAGATGTAGAAACTCTTTTAAACTCCAAAGACAAACTCTTAACCCAAATCTATTTTGACCTTCAAAGGCATTTTGAGGTGAAGTATGGTGTTGATACTGTTGTTTTTATGGAGATAGGGACTTTTTTTGAAGTTTATGAGATAAATAACGATGAAGAGCAAGTCGGCAAGGCAAAAGAGATAGCTGAGCTTTTAAATATCCAGCTTACCAAAAAAAACAAAAGCATTTTGGAAAACAGTGATAAAAATCCTCTTTTAGCAGGTGTTCCTGCTGTCTCATTTGAACGCTATTTAAGCCGTCTTATCGCAGAGCAAAAATACACCGTTATCGTTGTTAAACAAAAGGGCAATCCTCCAAAAATCAGCCGCTATATCTCCCAGATAGTCTCTCCTGGGACAAATTTTGACCATATTATTGATAATGACGACAACTATATCGTCTCGATTTTGGTCGATAAGCACAGAGATGTTTACATCGTCGGCTACAGTGCCATCGATGTGACAACGGGCAAAACTTGGCTTTATGAGAGCCATGGAACAAGCGAAGACCCATCTTATGCGCTTGATGAGCTTTTTAATCTTTTGAACGTTTACCGTACCTCGGAGGTTGTTGTTACTTTTTTGGACGGAGTGGATGACCAGCGTCATGTGATGGGGTATCTTGAGATAGCGGAGCATTACCATTACAGCGTGAACAACCAACGACCACGTGTAGAGTTTCAAAATGAGCTATTTCGTGAGGTTTATCAGATTCACTCGCTTCTCTCTGCCATAGAACACTTGGACTTGGAGCGAAGTCCGATGATTACGGAGTCGTTGGCGATTTTGATTCATTTTGTTATAGAGCATGATATCCACATAGTCCAAAAGCTTGACCTTCCAAAAATCATCGACAACAGACGTTTTATGTACCTTGGCAATAATGCTTTTGAGCAGATGAATGTTATCTCCAAAGATAGAAATGAACTCACACTTTTAAAGCTTCTTGACAAGAGTGCGACGGCGGTTGGACGCAGGCTTTTAAAAGAGAGACTTTTAAACCCCATCATGGAAAAAGAGGAGCTTGAACGCCGCTACAACCTTGTAGAAAAAGTCTCTTCTCATGTACGCTATCTCGATGAGGTAATGCGTGGGATTTATGATGTCCAGAGGCTCTCCCGCAGGCTCTATCTGGGAAGACTGCACCCTTTTGAGATAAACCACATCTATGACTCTATGCAAAGCGTCAAAGAGCTTATAGGTTACGCAAAAAAGCATAAGATACAAAAAATCCCCTTTCATGAGAGCGAGGTGGATGAGTTTTTACGGGATATCTCCAAAAGCATAGATTTGGATATCTCACGCCGCTTTACGACTGCAACCATTGATGATAACTTCTTGATGAGCGGTGTGGATGAGGCTATCGACACGCTCATCAAAGAGAACCAAACGATGCTTATAGCCTTTGATGACATGATGGCAAAGATAGAAGCAATGCTTGAAGCATCAGGTGCTGGCGGAGCAAACTCGACGGTGGCACTTGGTCTTTTGGAGAAAGAGGGTTACTATGTCTCTTTGAGCAAAAACAGATTTTCGATGATAGAGAGTGAGTTTACGAGAAGCGAGGAGTTCAAAAAATGCGTGGTAAAGAAGTTTACCAACAGTGTGAAAATTACCTCAGATTTTACAGATGCTCTCTCAGACCGCTTGATGAAAAACCGCCGCAAGATAGTCACTTTGGCAAAAGAGAGATTTGTGCAGCTTCAAGTGGTGTTTGAAAAACGCTATGCACTTCTTTTTGACCGTGTTATCGCCTATGTTGCGGACTTGGATGTCGGGGTAAGCTCTTCAAAAGTCGCCCAGATATACAAGCATACACGACCGATGATAGTCGATGTGGCAAAGGATGAGAACTTTTTGCAGATAATGCAGTTGCGTCATCCGCTTATCGAGACTCAGGAGAGGAGCGGTCTTTATGTTCCAAACGATATTGTGATGGGAAATCGTGGCTATGTTGACCTGCCGCACCCAAAGACGGTAATGCTTGAAGTGGCGGTTCATGACGGACATCAGATAAACGGAGTTTTGCTTTACGGTATCAACTCAAGCGGAAAATCTTCCCTTATGAAGAGCATCGGGCTAGCTACTTTGATGGCACAAGCAGGGTTTTTTGTAAGTGCTTCAGCTATGAAGTTTTCTCTTTTTGATTCGCTCTTTACCCGCATCGTCTCAAGAGACAATCTCGCAAAAGGACTCTCAACCTTTGCAGTAGAGATGCTTGAACTCAAAAATATCTTCAACCGTGCAAGCGTGCGCTCTCTTATCCTTGGCGATGAGATAAGCCATGGAACAGAGACGCTCTCGGGTGTAGCGATAGTCTCAAGCGCCATCATCAAACTCGCTCGGATGCGTTCACTTTTTCTATTTGCGACACATCTGCATCAACTCTCCACGATGCGAGAGATACGTTCTTTGAAAAACGTTGTGGATTTGCACTTAAGCGTGGAGTATGATGAACTCCAAGACAAACTTCTTTTTAACAGAGTGCTTCAAGCGGGTAGCGGAAGCAGTATCTATGGTTTGGAGTTTGCAAAATCGCTTCACATGGACGGCGATTTTTTGGAGATGGCAAACAAAATCCGTAAAAGATTGGCAAAAGATTTTGACGAACTAGAACTGCTGGTAAAGAAAAAAACAAGCAAATATAACAAAGAGTTGTACGTTACAAAGTGCGTTATTTGTGGAGCGATGGCGGAAGATGTGCATCACATAAACCACCAATCCTTAGCTGATAGCAGCGGTTTTATAGGGCATTTTCACAAAGATGCCAAACACAACCTTGTTCCCCTTTGCAAAGAACACCACAAAGCTATCCATGATGGAAGTGTAAAAATAGACGGTTTTGTGATGACAAGCAGCGGTTTGGAGCTAAAGTTTGAGGAGCGTTTGAGTAAAAAAGAGGCGCAAAAGCCAATAGAACCTGAGATAAACGAACCAAAAGGGTTTGTACTTGATGACTGGGACTGAGCTTGTAGAACTTAGATTCCAAATCAAGTTTGGAATGACGAGATTTATGAGTTCCCGTCATCCTGAACTTGATTCAGGATCTAGGTTATGAAAGTCTATTAACTAAAGATAGGTAAACAATGAAAATAATCGAACTTTTTAAATACATGATAGAGCAAAAGAGTCAAACGCCAGATGATGGTGGGCTTTTGGATTTTGTAGCGGAGTACCTTGAGGATTTTGAGGCGATTCGTGTGGACGCTGAGGGTGTCAAAAATCTTTTTCTTTATAAAAAATTTGGAGATGGAGAACACCTCTGTTTTGCGGGACATGTTGACGTTGTGCCAGCGGGCGAGGGGTGGAGTAGTGACCCTTACAAAGCAGTGGAAAAAGATGGCTACATCTATGGACGTGGCACGCAAGATATGAAAAGCGGCGTTGCGGCATTTGTGCAAGCACTCAAAGAGACAAAAAAATTTAACGGAACGCTCTCGCTTCTACTAACTTCCGATGAAGAGGGCGAGGCGACACATGGCACTATAGAGATGCTTCGCTATCTTAAAGAGCGAAATATGCTCCCAGATGCCGCAGTGGTCGCAGAGCCGACATGTGAATCACTCTTTGGAGATGCTATCAAGGTAGGTCGCCGTGGGTCGATTAATGGCTATATTACGCTAAAGGGCAAACAGGGACATGCGGCATACCCTGAAAAAGGGGTGAATCCTATCAATCTTATCGCTCCAAGGCTTGTCGGTATGGCGGGGGTTGATTTGGATAACGGCGATGCTTTTTTTGCGCCAAGCAAGTTTGTCATCACCGATATAAGAGCGGGCATGCAAGTGACAAATGTCACGCCAAAAGAACTAAAGATGATGTTCAATGTCAGAAACACAACGCTCACAACCCAAGAAGAGGTACGTGCGTTTGTAGCAAAAAATCTTGAGGGACTGGAGTACGAACTTACTCTCACGCAAGGCTCTTACCCTTTTAGAACCGATGTCTCCTCTAAGGTTGTCAAAAACATCGATAGAGCGATAGAAAAAGTAACCCACATAAAACCAAAACACTCCACAGCAGGCGGAACTTCAGATGCCAGATATATGGCACCTCTGGGCATAGACGTTGTCGAATTTGGTGTAATAAATGATACAATTCACGCCATAAATGAGAGAACTTCAAAAGAAGAGGTAGAAAAACTCTATGAAGTTTTCAAAAATCTTATAGAGAGTTGGGAGTAAAAAATGAGAGTAATCGTTCTTATGATGGTACTTTTTGCCATGCTTATGGGTGCAAATCTGAAATGGTCAAGCGACTATGAAGCGGCACTCGTAACTGCAAAAAAAGAGAAAAAAGATGTCTATCTCTTTTTAGGTTCAGAGTATTGCAAATATTGCGAGAAGTTTAAAGAGGAGGTTTTGTTACGCAAAGATGTGGAAGCAAAACTCAAAAAAAAGTATGTTTTGCTCTATCTATCCAGAGACATCGATGACATCCCCGCACACTTAGAGACAAAACCAGTGCCAAGACACTACTTCTTAAAGAGTGACGGCAAAATCATCTACACAACCATCGGCGGCAGAAGCCTTGAAGGGTTTGATGAGATGTTGGCTGATGTGGATGAGATGAAAAGAATTTAAAGATAAGAAGTAGAGCCTATCAGATTATTTTTTAGAATTATCAATTTTTAAGAGGTTAAGGTAAATGAACATAATAGAAGAAAAATTGAACGATAATAGTCAAATAACAGCCAATAGCAAACAATTAGAGATTTTAAAAAAGAACTTTCAAAACTGTTTCGATAAAAATGGTAATTTTATAGCGCACAAGATGGAAGAGATAGTTAGAGGCAATGGGCTAGAACTCTCAAAAGAGAGCTATAGTCTTAACTGGCTTGGAAAGTCTTATGCAAGATTTTTAGCAAATGAAAATCCTCTCACAATGCTCAAAGAAGACAAAGAACATAACCAACAAGAAGAAAATAAAAATTCCCAAAATTTACTTATAAAAGGCGATAACTTAGAAGTCCTTAAACACCTAAAAAACGCTTATGACAATCAAATCAAGATGATATACATAGACCCACCATACAACACTGGTGGTGATGGGTTTGTTTATAATGATGATAGAAAGTTTGGCATGGAAGAACTCTCACGCCTTGCAGGAGTAAGTCTTGAGGAGGCAAAAAGGATTTTAGCTTTTACCGCTTCAAAATCTAATTCTCATAGCGCATGGCTTACTTTTATGTATCCTAGACTTTATATAGCTAGAGTACTTTTAAAAGATGATGGGGTTATTTTTATAAGTATTGATGACAATGAAGCTTCACAGCTTAAATTGCTTTGTGATGAGGTTTTTGGGGAGGAGAATTTTGTAGCACAATTGCCCACTGTAATGAATCT
>JAOTSA010000074.1 GCA_030247515.1 Sulfurimonas sp.
GATCATATATAGCGTATGCTGCTCTTCGTAATAGTAGTAGATATTTCTTATACCACCACTTTTACCTTTATTATTTAGCTTCCATCTTAGTTTTCTAAGACCTTTTGAAGCAGGTATGACATCGCCAGCTTTTGGATGCTCTGCTAAAAACTTTTGCAGTTCTTGATACTCTTCATCGCTCAAAAGCTTTATAATGTCTTGCGTGTATATTGAGGTTTCTACTATTTCCATGTAAAAAGTATATCTTTTTTAAATATATAAGTCAATGGCTTAGTAAAGCTGAAATCTGGTATTTTTTCTGTAGGGTTAATTGAGTGTATTTCATGCATCTTCCTATTTTTCTTGGTCGAAAAAATGGTAGCTGATTACTCTTTAACCCTACCTTCCGACTTTCTTAGAAAATTGCACTTATTTTTAGAATTGGCGTGATGTATTTTAAACTATTCTTAAAAGTTGCACACTTGAAAAGCTTAGATGGTGGAAAGTTCGTAAAATAGGGCTTTGTAAGGGGTGGTGGTGGATAGGGAGGGATTTGAACCCTCGGTACGGTTACCCGTACGCATCCTTAGCAGGGATGTGGTATCGGCCACTCACCCACCTATCCATTGGAGAGTGCAATTATAGTCATATATAAATAATATAAAGCTTAATAATGAGTTTTTTTTGCAATTTGATTATACTAAGCTTGATTGGCTTTTTGGAATGCCAAATTTTTGTGTTATCAACTCTCCCTCATTGTTAAAAAAGAGGTAGTAGAGCCAATCTTTTTTTACACTTAAATCTGTAAGGTATCTAATGGCGAAATTTGCTTGAAGTGAGGCAATATGCATGACGATGGGAGCGGCGATGCCTGCTGGTGTTTGGGATGTTATCTTAAATGTGTCACGAAATGATGAGTTCTCAAAAAAGCAGACTTGACCGTGAAATGCTTCAACACTGCCGTAAATCCAAGGCAGATTTTTGCTTTTGCAGTAGTCGTCTATTTGTGCACGTGTTGGGAGATTGTCTGTTGCGTCGAGAATCAAATCTACCTCTATCTCTTTTTTGCAAAATGTCTCAAAATCGCACTCATGAGAGATGGCTTTTACAAATGGGCATCTTTGCTCAACCAGCAGTGCATTTAAAGCAGCTTTGCTTTTGCCCTCATCACCGATTTTAAAAGCGATTTGGCGGTGGATGTTGTGAGTGGAGACTGTGTCAAAATCGACCATATGTATCTCGCCGATTCCACTTGAACCGAGTGCAAAAGCAAGTGAGCTTCCAAGCCCTCCCGCTCCGATGATGGCTATCTTTTTGTTTTGGAGTGCATCTTGCGTCTCTTTACCCCAAAGTTGTATCTGCCTATGAAAATACTCTATCATGAGAGGCTTCTTTTGTGAAGCGCATCTCTAAAACCCCACGCTTTTCTTGCGCGCGCTACCTCTGTGTGGCTCATATCGACAATCATCAGCTCCTCTTTGTTACCGAGATGCTCCAAAAGCTCGCCATTTGGAGAGGCAAGAAGTGAGTCGCCGTAAAAACTCCAAACATGCTCTTTGTCGGCATATTCGCCGATTCTGTTTGCTCTTAAGATGTAGCAGTTATGGGTAAATGCACGTGAGAGGATAAGCGTTTTCCATCTCTCGTACGAGTCAAATGTGGAGACGCTCGGAAGCAAGATACAATCCACACCTTTTGCCGCAACCTCGCTAAACATAGCATCAAAGTGAAGCTCAAATCCGCTCAAAAGTGCAAATTTGAAGCCTCCAACTTTAAACATCAAAGGAGATTGAAGCGGTTTTGGCGTGTTGGCAAAAAACTTCTCCTCGTTCCAATGCGGATAGTTGATAAGGATTTGCTGCTCGTAGTAAGAGGTGGAAGAGGGTGCAAACTTTGCTATAGTTTTGTAAACTTTCCCTTTTTTTACGACCACCAAAGGCGCTACAATGGTTATATCATAGGTATGTGCCATCTCTTTTAAAACTTTTGCCTGATGCTTCGCCTGCTCATCAATCATGCTAGGGGAGAGTTCTTGAAGCTCTTTGAAAAAAGGATTGAGGATATATTCGCCTAAAAGCAGCAGTTTGATATTTTGTTTTGAGGCGATACGGATGTAGTTGTAGAGCTTTGTTGAACTCATCCCCTGTGCGCTGAGTTGAAGTACGGCTGCTCTCATTGTTTGCTCTTTATCTCGTTGATTTTTATCTCCGCCTCTTCTAGCATCTTCTGGGCGGTTGCTAGTTCACTCATCCCTTGCTCATACGCTTTTAGGCTATCTTGAAGTGTTATTTCAGGATTCATAAGAGTTTCTAAAACTTTCTTCGCACTCTCTAACTTTGCCTCAAAGTTTTGTGTCTCTGTTGTCAAATCTTCTTTAGCCATTTAAAATATCCTTTACATACTCTTCAAATTTCTCGACTTCTACCAAAAATGCGTCGTGCCCGTAGTTGCTCTCTATATCGACATAGGTGTGGTTAGTGTTACCAATCTTTGTCAGCGCATCGCTAATCTCTCTCATCTCAAAGTTTTTAAAAAGCTGGTCGTTACTAAAACTCATAAGGTGCAGTTCGCAACTTATCTTTTTAAGTGCCTCGCCAAGGGAGTCAAATCCGCGCGAGATATCGTAGATATTGATGGCTTTTGTGATGTAGAGATAAGAGAGCGGGTCAAACCATTTTGTAAAGTTGTAACCGTTGTACTCCAAAAAAAGCTCCACTTGAAACTTGCCGAAGAGTTCGTAAAGTCCGTCTGTGTTTTTGTACTCTCTGCCAAATTTACTCTGCATGGATTCGTAAGACAAAAAGCTGATAAATCCTGCCATTCTGCCCACCGCCATACCTGAGAGACCGTTTTCTTTGATATTTTGGCTCTCATAATATCCATCTTTAAAATCAGGGTCTTTAAGGATAGCTTCTTGCGCTACCTTGTTAAACGCTATCGCCCAAGGCTGGGTTGCGTGTGTTGTTGCCATTGAGATGATTTTGGATGCAAAGTTTGGATAGTGAATCGCAAAAAGGAGTGCCTGCATACCGCCCATCGAACCGCCGATGATAGCATGAACGCTATGGATGCCAAGTCTGTCAAAAAGGATTCTTTGCGCTTTTACCATATCTTTGATGGTAATAACTGGAAATTTGTATCGGTATGGGTTGTGGTGTGGATGTTGCGGACTCATAGGACCAGTTGAACCAAAACAGCTCCCTATGACGTTGGTGCAGATAACAAAGTATTTGTCTGTATCGACTGCTTTGCCTGAACCGATGAGATTGTCCCACCATCCCGCTTTTTTGTCGCCCTCATAAGTCCCAGCACAGTGGTGTGAACCTGTGAGTGCATGGCAGATAACGACAACATTGCTTTTGTCATCGTTTAGCTCTCCATAAGTCTCATATGCTATGTCGTAAGGCTCCAAGATACGCCCGCTCTCCAGATAGAGCGGGTTTGTAAAGTGTTCGGTATATGTTTTGAGGTTGAGTGACAACGCTACGCCTCTAAAGCTTGTTTCATGTCTGCAATGAGGTCTGCGGCACTCTCTAAACCACAAGAGATACGAATAAGTCCTGATGGAACACCGCACGCTATAAGCTCTTGCTCGTTTAACTGCTGATGTGTTGTGGAAGCAGGGTGCGTGATGATGGACTTAGAATCCCCAATATTGACTACCAAAGAGTAGAGCTTTGTTGCATTGACTATCTTTGTAGCTTCTTCAAGCGATGCTACTTCAAAACTGAGTAAGCCGCTGCATAACCCGTTCTTAAAATATTTTTGTGCATTTTTGTAGTTTGCATTGCTCTTTAGACCTGGATAGTTTACTTTTTTTACTTTTGGGTGTGATTCTAAAAACTCTGCAAGTGCAAGGGCATTTTTAGAGTGTTCTTGCATACGCAAAAAGAGCGTTTCCATCCCTTGTATAAAGAGCCATGAGTTAAACGGAGATAATACTGCACCCAAATCACGTGCAAGTGAAAGTCTTGCTCTAAGCGTGTAAGGCGGGAGATTTGTATCGACATATACAAGTCCATGGTACGAAGCGTCTGGCTTGTTGAAATGCTCATAGCGAGGGTTTGCACGTAGTTTTGAAACCAAACCTTCTCTCTCTACCAAAATCCCTCCGATGGCAAGACCTTGCCCCGTTGTATATTTGCTTGCACTATGAACTGTGATATCGGCTCCATGCTCAAATGGACGGCATAAAATCGGCGTTGCAACCGTGTTGTCAACTACAGTAAGGATACCGTGTCTGTTTGCAATAGCAGTAATTGCCTCAATGTCTGCTACATCAATACTTGGATTTGTCAATGACTCAAAAAATATAATTTTTGTTTTTGCATCGATTTGTGCTTCAAGTGATGCCATGTTATGTACATCAAAGTATCTCGCTTCAATGCCAAAACGCTTGAGCGTGTGCGTATTGAGTGTCAAACTTCCGCCATAAAGCTGTTTTGCACAAACGATATTGTCTCCAGCTTCTGCCGCATTGACAATGGCAAAAAAGATAGCACTCATTCCGCTTGAAGTAGCAAGGGCAGCTGCACCACCCTCTAAGGCTGCAAATCTTTTTTCAAAAACATCTGTTGTAGGGTTGTTAAGGCGTGTATAAATGTTGCCTAACTCTTTGAGTGAAAAGAGATTTGCAGCATGTTCCACATCACGAAATTCATACGCTGTTGTCTGGTAAATAGGAACTGCCATCGTCCCTTGCGAATCTTTTGTGTAACCCTCATGCAGTGCTATCGTTTGCAAATCCATCTTACTCTACCTTGACTTCAATTTTAAAAGGTATTTTAGCGAAAATGGTTTAATCTTCGTTTTAATGGTACTTTCTTTGGAAATTTTGTTATTTAAATATTTTTTACTTGACAAATATTTTGAAAAATTATACCTTACCATAAGCTGTTTTGAAAGGTGGATGAAATGACAACGATAATACTAAACCATGAGCCATACGATGGTTCTGACATCACATGGAACGCTTTGCGTTTGGCTACAACACTGCACAAAAGTGGAGAAATGGTAAATATTTTTCTTATGAACGATGCAGTTGATTTGGCAAGAGACAAAACACAAAAGCCAGAGAGTTATGACCATGATTTGGTTCTGATGCTCAAAAAACTATATGAAAACGGAGTTGCACTGCAAGCTTGCGGCACATGCAACGCAAGATGCGGTATTTTTAAAAATGAGCCTTACTTTGATGAGAAAGTATCTTCAACCATGCAAGTCCTCTCAGACTGGGTTTTGCAAAGTGAGCATGTGCTTACGTTTTGAGAGTTTTTTTGTCATTGGCAAATTTGTATCACAAATAGTGTTTTCTATGCAAATTGTATAAAAGTAAGGTTGTGTAAGAATTTATAAAATTCTATAGTATAATGTCATAAAATATGCTACTATAGAGGTAAATATGAAAATAAGAACTTTAGAAACTATTTTAAAAATAGCGTTAGAGACTTTCCCTGTTGTGCTTTTAAATGGAGCAAGGCAGGTGGGAAAATCGACACTTGCGCTAGAAAAATTTCAAAATTACCTTACATTTGATGATGGTGAGTTAAGGCTCTACGCAAAAGAGAACCCAAAAGCATTTCTTAGAAATCTTGAACTCCCCATCTGCCTTGATGAGATACAAAAAGTTCCCTCGCTTCTTGAGTATATGAAAATGCAAATAGACAAAGAGAGAGTCAATGGAAGTTTTTTACTTACAGGCAGTTCAAATGTGCTTGATCATAAAGATGCAAAAGACACACTTGCAGGTAGGCTTTGCGAACTAAGACTTCACCCACTCAGTTCAAAAGAGAAAAATGACAAACCGCATGAAAATGTAATAGAAAAACTTTTAAAAAGAGAGTTCAAGCTTACCAAAAAAGAGTACAGTGATGAGACTATCAAACATATTATAGACGGCGGATATCCTGAAATCTTAACGCTTGAGGGCTTGCCAAGAGACTTATGGTTTAAGTCTTACATAGCAACTTACATAGAGCGAGATGCAAGAGATTTGGCAGACATACGAGACATTGACAGCTTTATCAAGTTTGTAAATGTCCTTGCTTCAAGAAGCGGCACGCTGCTTAACAAATCAAGCCTAAGCAACGACATAGGTATAAAAGATGTCACAACAGACAACTATCTCTCTATCATAAGCCGCATCTATCAAGCGACACTACTTAAACCCTATTTTGCAAACATCGGCAAACAATTTACAAAGTCACCTAAAGTGTTCTTCAATGACACTGGAGTACTTTGCTCTTTACTGAGAATCGACTCAAAAGAAAAACTTCTTAGCTCACCCTATAGCGGACAAGTGTTTGAGACTTACATTTTTTGCGAACTTCAAAAACACTTCTCTTACATGCAAAAAAGCGGCACACTCTACCACTACAGAACAAACGATAAAAAAGAGATAGATTTTATAGTCGAAGTGGATAATGAGATACTAGCCATAGAAGTAAAACAGAGCAGCAGCGTAAAAAAAGAGGATTTTAAACATATCATTGATTTTCAAAACAGATGTGAGCAGAAGTGCTTAGGCGTGGTGTTTTACAATGGTGAAATGGTTGTGGAGTTTGGGGATGATTTGGTGGCGTTACCGTTTGGGATGTTTTTATAAACTCCTCGCAATAAGAGCATTGCGAGTTTTGTTTATATGAAGCTCTTTACGTCCTAAAAAGTTCTAGCTTTGCGTGTAACTCGTCTGTCATTGTGTTTAGGTGGTTTGCGGCGGCGGCTATCTCTTCTACGTTTCTGGCATTTTTGGAGGAGATTTCGTTGATTTGAGAGACTTGTGTGACCATTGTTTCTACATTTTTTCCAGTTTGTTCAAAGTCGCTTACGGTTCTGTCGGTTGCTTTTACTGCTTCATTGACAATGGCTACACTTTCGTTGATTTTGTCCTCAACGTCTGAAGCACTTTGGGCTAGATTTTGGATATCTTTGGAGTTTGCGTTCATCTGTCCGCTTGCATCAACGATGGATTGGACGATGATATTGATGGTTGCATTTATCTCTGTGAGGCTTTTTTGTGTTCGCTCTGCAAGTTTGCGTACTTCATCAGCGACTACGGCAAAACCACGTCCATGTTCACCTGCACGTGCCGCTTCTATGGCGGCGTTAAGAGCCAATAGATTTGTCTGGTCGGCGATATCGGCTATGATATCTAAAACATTTTTTACTTCACTTGCCTCTTTTGAGAGTGTCTCCATTCGCTGGGCAAGTTCTACTTCAAGCTCGGCGGAGTTTTGTACTTTTTGGGTAAGGTGGATGATTTCATCTCTTGCAAGGCTGAGGTTCCCATTTGCTTTTATAATCTCTTTTTTACTCTCCGCCGCTTCATGTACAGCTCTTTGAATCTCCTCTTTTATCTCCGCTGCTTTTTTTGTCGCTTCATTGATAACTCCAACACTTTTTTCTACATTTTCGCCAACGCCCATAGCCGTGGTTGAGAGTTCATGGGAGATAGAAGCGTTTTCGCTTGAAGATTGTTTGGAGGTCTCAATAAGGTCTCTTATGGTGCTTAGCAAACCATTAAAACCGTGTGCCATTTCCGAGAGTTCACGTGGTGTGCTTTCGTCAGCTTTGAGTGTGAGGTTTTTGCTTTGTGAAATCTCTAAAAGTTTGGATTTAAAGTTTTCTATCGGTCTGATAACGCTTTTGTTGATTAAAAATATCACAATGGCAATAATGATAAAAAGAATAACAAGTGATGAAATGATTATCAAATCTCTCATTTCATTGGCATTTGCAATAACTTCATTTTCTGTAATTCTGGAGATAAATGCCCATGTAATATCTTCTCCTATTTTAACGGGTGAATATGAAAAATCTACTATTTCACCAGTGAAGCCCATTGCCGTCATATTTCCTGTTTTACCACTTAGTGCTTCTTTTACTGCCTCAGTGTCGTTTTTCCCAGTTTGAGGATTTGCAAAAGATGCTTTTATTGTATGTGTCTCTTTGCGTAAGAAACTATCACTTCTCATAAGTTTGTCTTGCCCTACCAAGAAGTCTTCTTGCGTTTTGCCATAGCCAAGTCTTCGGTTCATTACATTTGATATGGCACTGTCTGATATTTGAAGTGCGACAACTGCTTTGACTATCCCATCAACTTTTATGGGTGTGGCTAAAAACATTGCAGGTTCGTTGTTGCTAGGAGCGTAAGGAGCCATATCTACAAATGTCGGACGGTTGTTTTTTAGTGCCATCTCACGTACTTTTGCAAGTCCACTCTCTTTTAATGAACCGCTTGTTAGGTTTGCACCGTAGTCGCTCTCTTTTGCCGCACTATAAAGGACATGTCCATGTTTTGCGCAAATGATAAAGAGGTCGTAATAGCCACACGCTTTTATGTAGTTTTGAAAATACTCTTCATATTTTTTTGTCTTTTGTGCTACTTCTTCGTTTTTGACGGGGTACGGGTCAGTTGCACCTAACTCTAGCTTCTCATGTAGATGAAGCATCTCCTCTGTTAGCTCTTTCGCATCCATTGAACGGGCTAGGGCTTCGATATTACTGATGTTTTTGGCAAAGAAATCTTCAATCTGATTTTTCTTGATATCCCTTGCTATAGACATCATCTTCTCATTTGCAGCCCTTAGAGCAGTTTTGCTCTCTGTTACCGCTTCGTATGTTGAGACAACTGCCAATACAACAAGTGACGCAATGCTCAAGCTAACAATTTGCTTTTTTAACGATATTTTTTTCAACACCAACCCCTTATTTTAGTCTATTTTTTAAGCCTTTGAATTTTCAAAAACTTACAGAGAGTTTCTAAGAAAGTCTGTGTCAATCTTTGGTTTAATGGAGCATAGAGAGTGTTTTTTAAGTCAGAGAGTAGATTAAAAAAAGTTGAGGGGGGGGGAGATTTATATGATAAAAAATTTTGCTTTTTTAAATTCATAAAATTTACCTCGTATCCAATATTTTGAGACACGAAAAATTTTAGTGTAAATAAACTTAAATAAAGCTATTTGTAAAATAATTTTGATTATTAAAAACTGTGTATAACATCCCAAAAATTGAGGGATGCTGTTACTTGAACCAACTCTTCATTTTCTCGATTGCAGAGTCTAAAACACTTTCATGCGGTTTTGACTCTATGCCAAAAGAATCTTGGAGTTTTAGGA
>JAOTSA010000075.1 GCA_030247515.1 Sulfurimonas sp.
CCAACTTCAGAAGCTTAAAAAGAGGGCTAATGTGAGGCGAAACTTTGCAGTTGCACTTATTGTGCTGCAAAAAGTTTCAACGAAGCAGTAGCCCTCTTTTTAAACTTCCCTTCGGGCAATAAGAAAATAGCCCTATTGCGTCGTTAGATTTTCTTGGATTAGTACAAACTAGTCCTGCAAAAATCTGCCTAGCACTAGAGCTATTTTCTTATTGCTGAAATTGGGGTTATTTATGACTAAGGACTTATTTTATGAAGCGCAATGTTTATATGGATTTTAGTTACCTGCTTCTTTTGGCTGCAACTTTTGGCGCAGTTATCGTCCTTGGTGCATTTGTCGCTCCAGTTGTTTTTAACACCCAAAATCTTCTTTATGGAGTAGAGTTAAGTAACTATAACGAGGGAGTTATTATGGCGGAGATTTTTCGCCGTTTTAGCTACTGGGTTACTATTTTAGCCTTTTTTATAGCTATTTATGAGACAGTGATGTATAAAAATGGGCAAAGAGATGCGGTCGTTTTTGGTGCTTCTGCCACTGCTATCTTCTCGGCTTTGATGTTTAGCGGGATTTATACGCCAAAAATCGTCTCCATGCAAAGACTTGGCGAAGAGGCGACACTTAGTGATACTTTTATCAGCCTCCATCAGGCAAGTGAGCTTGATTTTAAGATTTTAGCAATAGCAATACTTATATTATTTATAAGAAGATTAATGCTTCTTAGGATAAAATAGTCTCTACATTTCTAAAAAGAGGCTTTTCATGTTACAAAAACTCCTTCTTCTGTTTTTCTCACTTTTTCTTACTTTAAGCGCAGAAACTTTTACGAAATCTGCCACGATTTCGCCTGAACTGCTTCAAAAAGGGTCTCAAAAAGAGTGGTGTCCAGTATGTGGCATGAAGCTTGAAGCTTACTACAAAACTTCCCACGCCGCAAAAATCCACAACCACACCGATAGACAGTACTGCTCCATAAGATGTTTGGCGGTGGATATGCAAGAGCATAAGATAGATGCGCAAGATGTAAAAGTAGTGGATGTTGTTTCGCAAAAGTTCATAAGTGCAAAAGATGCGTATTACGTTGTTGGCTCTGATGTGCAGGGGACGATGAGCAAGGTAAGTAAACTTGCGTTTAAAGACAAGGAAGCGGCAGAGGATTTTAACATGGAGCATGGCGGAGAGGTTGTTGACTTCAAAAAAGCTCTCTCCATGGCACAAGGCTCACTTGAAGCTGATGTGGCAATGGTTGGGATGAAAAAAGAGAAGCAGATTTATCCTATGGGTAAAAAAATCTTTGAGAAAAACTGTAAAAAAGAGATTGATATAAACAGTTATCTGCAGATAAACGAACTCAAAGCAGATTTAGTTACAAAAAAACTTTGCGGCGAACTCGCAGAGCAAGAGCTTCAACCGCTCTCACTCTATATGTGGGAGGTCAAAAGATTTGAAGATGGCACAAACAAGCAAGAGATGATTCAAGTCACAAAAGAGGAGAAATGCCCAGTGTGCGGCATGTTTGTTTACAAATATCCAAAATGGGCAGCGCAGATTTTTTACAAAGATACGCACTTCTCTTTTGATGGTGCAAAAGATATGATGAAGTACTATTTTGACCATAAAGATGGGATTTCTAAGATGCTAGTTTCCGACTATTATTCACAAAAAGCGTTAGATGCTACAAAGGCGTTTTATGTCATTGGGAGTGATATGTATGGTCCGATGGGCAATGAACTTATCCCATTTGGCACAAAAAAAGAGGCATCTGCTTTTAGTATGGACCATAAAGGGCGCAAAGTAATCGGATTTGATGCCATAACAAAAGAAGAGATTTACAAACTTGATGAATAAAAAAAGTGCTTTTGCGCTCTGGACTTTTTCTCTGCTCTTTGGCTTTTTAGCGGCGGAGATTTTTTATCTCTCTTCTACAAAAAATGAGGAGAGTTTTGGACTCAAAAGAGAGTTTGTCGCTAGCGTTGGGCTTCCTGATTTGGCGATTTCAACAGAGGCTTCTTACATCAGACACAGAAGTATGAGCGATTTTTTCTCCATTTATAGAGATGATGGTGCGCTGAGAGACTATTTTGCTTCTACTTATGTTTACAAGGCGAATGATGCGAAGTAGGATTAACCTCTATATCGTTGAGTACGCCATCAACTCGCTCTTGCGCCAAAAATACAAAACTCTCTTCATCGGTTTGGTTTTGACACTTCTTATCTTTTTGCTCTCCTCTGTTTTTTTTATCACTAACTCCATGAAACACGAACTTCAAGCAACGGTGGACGCACTCCCAGAGATAACCGTGCAGAAGATAAAAGCGGGACGTCATGATGAGATAGATGTCGATGTTATCGATGCGATTTTGGAGCTTAACGGTGTAGAGAGTGCGGTTGCGAGGGTTTGGGGATACTACTATTTTCAAAATGCAGGGGTAAACTTTACGCTTGTTGGTATTGATGAGTATGAGGAACAGTATAAAAAATCATTTGTCGCCGCCGCTTCAAAACTTGATTTTACAAAACCATCCATGCTTGTAGGCGAGGGGGTTAAGAGGGTTATGGATGCGAATTACTACAAAGAGTACTTCAACTTTATTAAGCCAGACGGCTCGCTTAAGCGAGTGGATATCGGCGGTGTTTTCAAAGCCGAGACGGAGCTAGAATCCAACGATATCATTCTTATGAGCAAAGAGAGTGTGCGAGAGATTTTTGACATGAAAGAGAACAAAGCGACCGATATCGTTGTGCGTGTAGCCAATTTCAACGAGGTGGCAACAATCGCCTCAAAGATTAAACTTCTCTATCCAGACACAAGAGTTATCACCAAAGATGACCTCAAAATCAGCTATCAAAATATCTTTGACTATAAAAGCGGTATCTTTTTGGCACTCTTTACCACTGCTCTTTTTGCTTTTTTTATCATTATTTATGACAGGGCAAGCGGGCTTAGCAGTGAGCAAAAACGGGAGATTGGCATACTTAAAGCTATCGGCTGGAGAGTGGATGATGTGCTAAGAGAGAAGTTTTATGAGGGTTTTGTCGTCTCTCTTTTGGCGTATGTTGTCGGGATTACACTTGCACTTGCTTTTGTCTATATTTTTCATGCACCGTTTTTGCGTGAGATTTTCTCTGGTTATTCGCAGCTCAAAACCTCTTTTGCACTCCCTTTTGTGCTTGATATGCAGACACTCGCACTTCTCTTTTTTCTTACCGTGCCGCTATACATCGCCGCTATCATCATCCCGTCATGGAGAAGTGCGACACTTGAAGCAGATGAGGTTATACGCTAATGATACGCTTAGTAGATGTAGTCAAAAAGTATGAGGTAAACCAGAGCCAGAGCGTGGTTGCACTTGATGGGATAAACCTTGAGATAAAAAAAGGAGAAGTTGTTGTGCTTCGAGGCTCTAGTGGGAGCGGAAAAAGTACGATTCTCTCACTTATTGCGGCTCTTAGCAAACCTACAAGCGGAGAGGTGGTTGTAGGAGATGAGCGAATCTCAAAGCTTCCAGATAGTTTCGCTTCTGACTTTAGACGCAACACCATAGGATTCGTTTTTCAGAAGTACAACCTTATCCACACCCTTAGCGTGGAAGAAAATATCATCTTGCCACTTGTACCGATAAATCTTGATGCCAAAGAGATAAAAGTAAAACTTGAGCGTGTTTTGGGGATGTTTCATATAGCGCATAAGGCAAAACAGCTTGTCAAAAACCTCTCAGGCGGAGAGCAACAACGTGTGGCGATTGCCAGAGCAAACATCAATAACCCGCAAATCATCCTAGCAGATGAGCCAACCGCAAACCTTGATGCCAAACTATCTCTCTCTTTTGTTGAGATAGTAAAAGAGCTTAAAGCCGAGGGAAAAACCATTGTTATAGCGACACATGACCCGCTCTTTTTTGGGCTTGATGTGGTCGATAGAGAGATAGAGATTTCTCAAGGAAAGCTTCTCTAATGCTTCTTACTCCAGAAGTTCTTGCCATCCTCGTACTAAATCTACTCTTTGGGTTGTTTGGTGCAGTTGCGTTTCTCCTTAGCCTCAAGATATTTTTAAAATGGGATGCTGATGCAACAACACCACTGCA
This sequence comes from Sulfurimonas sp., assembly GCA_030247515.1. Classification (GTDB taxonomy): domain Bacteria; phylum Campylobacterota; class Campylobacteria; order Campylobacterales; family Sulfurimonadaceae; genus Sulfurimonas. Next base: position 4,083 of record JAOTSA010000075.1, read on the forward strand.
ATACACTCTTGAAAAACAGAGTTTTCTAGCCGCAACTATCATCAAGTACATCTTTAGTGTTAAAGTGCCGCTTTTTGCTTTTTTTGTCTTTACGCTAGACAAAATATCTGGTGTTATCACGGGTGCTATGTGCGCTGCTGGTGTTGTGGATGCCACGCAAAGCGGTATGTATCTCATAGCTCTCAAAATCATCAATCTCTATCTTTTCGCCTCTTGGCTCAAACTCCATAGTATAGATATGAGCGACAAAAATCAGCCATATACAAAGCTAAAATTTGGGCTTTTTTTGCTTTTTTTTCTCTCTCTTTTGCTTGAGTTGGTGCTTGATTTTAGGATGTTTGGGGGCATAGAGATAGATAAAATGGTAAGTTGTTGCGGCAGTATCTACTCAAGCTCTTCCACATCGGCACTCTCAACTCTTTTTAAGATAGACAACGCACTTTTGCTCTCTCTCTTTTATGGCAACTACTTTTTGATTCTTCTCTTCTTTTTTTTAAAGAAAAAGTATCTCTTTGGTATGCTCAACACTCTTTTTCTGCCTCTCTCGCTAGTTTCGCTCATCCTCTTTTTTGGAACATACATCTATGAGCTTCCATCACACCACTGCCCATTTTGTTTTTTACAAGCTGATTACTACTATGTAGGCTATTTTATCTATCTCTCTCTCTTTTTAGGAACATTTCACGGAATGATGATTGGTTTTATGCCAAAGGTTGAAAATGGGTATAAAATCTCACTTTTGTTTAATTCTCTTTATGTTATATTGCTGACACTTTATGTGCTGTTTTATTACTTTAAAAATGGTGTTTTATTATAAGGAATGTTGATGTTAAAACTCTTTTTACTCTCTTTTTTGTTGTTTTTAGGATGTGAGCAAAAGCCTACAGGCGGACCCGCAAATATACACTGGGATAGAGATATGTGTGACCGTTGTGTTATGGTGCTTAGTGATAGAAAAAACACTCTGCAACTGCAAAACCCGACGACAAAAAAAATTCATAAATTTGATGATATCGGGTGTATGGTTTTATGGTTTGAAGAGGAGAAAATAGACTTTAAAGATACCGCAAAGATTTGGATTACGGATGCTATCACAGGAGAGTGGATAGATGCAAGAAGTGCCTTTTATAGTTCAGAAAATGTCACTCCAATGGCGTTTGGCTATAGTGCGTATGCCTCAAAACAGAGCATTAAAGAGGGGATGGAGATTTTGACTTATGATGAGGTTGTGAAAAAAATAAAATGAAAATACATCTAAAAAACACGATTCTCTTTCAAAATGTTGATGATGAGACCATTAAAAAGATAGAAAGCTTTACGACAGAACATAAAATCGGCAAAGATAACATCGTCTTTTACGAGGGCGATGAGCCAAAATATCTCTATCTTTTGGTAAAAGGTGTTATAAAACTATATAAAACGACCTCAAGCCACAAAGAGATAGTGCTTAAGTATTTTCATGAAAATGAGCTTATCGGCGAGGTTGCAAACTTTGAGGGTATCCCTTATCCTGCCACCGCAAAGGCGTACAGTGATGTAGAGTTTTTGAAGATAGATTTTGAAAAACTCAAAGAGATTATCTTTCTAAATCCAAATCTCGCTTTTAACATCCAAACATCTCTTATAAAAAAGATTAAAAATCTTGAAAATATCATCTCCACAAACCTAGTTTTGGACTCAAAAGAGAGAGTGGCAAAGTATATCTACAGCCATTCTGATGATTTTTTTGAGACAAAAAATATTGAAATTGCCGAGATTTTGGGTGTTTCTCCAGAGACACTCTCACGCATATTAAAGTTTTTCAAAGATAACGGTGCTATTAATGTTAAGAAAAAGTACATAGACAGAGATGCTCTTGTTCAATATTTTTGATTTTTTGTTGCAACAATTTGAGTTTTAAGAGATGCCCTTGATGCCAGATAAACGGATACTAAATTTTCTTATTATTATTTTAGTGAGTATCGGGACATTTTGGTGGACTTTTTTTATCTTTCATATCGACTTTGACTGGAAACTGGTAAGTACAGTTATTCTGTGTCGTATTCTTGCTTCTATTTTGATTTTTGAAGATTATTCGCTCTCTTGGTCAAAAGCAACACAAAAGACATTTCTCATAAAAACCATTGTTGCGTTTGTTCCGCTTCTTGTTTATGTCCCTCTTTTTTACGGTGAAGTTCGTATCGCCGTCACTCTCAACGAGTTTTTTACCTATCTGGTAGCTATGAACTTTTTGATGTACCTCTACTACTACTACACCAACCAAACGGGGGTTGCAAAGACAAAATCATTAGTTATATATGGTGCGGGTAAAGCTGGCAATAAACTGGAGAGTGAATTTAGGGGAAGTGAGTATAGAGTTAAATATTTTGTTGACGATGATAAAATTCTTCAAGGCAGAAGCATAGATGGTGTAAAGGTTGTTTCAAGGGTACATCTACTTGACATTATCTCAAAAGAGGGGAAATATGAACTCTTGGTTATCGCAGTTCCCAGCGCATCAAGCCAGAGAATCAAAGAGATTCATGAGAACCTTAGCCCATACTTTAAACAGATAAAGATATTGCCAGCCATAGAGAAGATACTTGTGGAACAGAGCTATACAAAGATGCTTCAAGATATCTCTATAGAAGATTTGCTTGCACGTCGTCCAAAAGATCTTAACAAAACAGTGATTCAAAACTTTATCAAGGGTAAAAAAGTACTTATAACGGGAGCTGGCGGAAGTATAGGAAGCGAGATAAGCCGCCAATGTGCCTTATATGGTGCTTCACAGCTTTTGCTTCTTGACCACAGCGAATACAACCTCTACACAATAGTCGAAGAACTGCAACAGTACAAGCCTATTCATATCATGCAGTCAGTTGCCAATAGAGAGCTTTTGGAGAGTACATTTGAAAAATACAAACCAGATATTGTTATCCACGCAGCCGCTTATAAACATGTTCCTTTGGTAGAGGAAAATATCGCTGAAGCCATTATTAACAACATTGTAGGAACTAAAAATGCGATTGATTGTGCCATAAAACATAAGGTTAAAAAGTTTGTTTTTGTCTCAACTGATAAGGCGGTACGCCCTACCAATGTGATGGGTGCAACTAAGCGCATCTGTGAGCTTTATGCCCAAAACGCAGTTTCTTTAGAAGATTTGGGCGGTAAAAAAACTACAGAGATAGTAGCCGTTAGATTTGGCAATGTTCTTGGAAGCAGCGGGAGTGTTATACCAAAATTTAAAGAACAGATAGCGCTTGGCGGTCCACTCACTGTTACGCATCCAGAGATTACAAGATACTTTATGCTTGTTCCTGAAGCGTGCGAACTTGTCCTTCAAGCAGCAAGCATAGGAGTGGGCGGGGAGATATTTATACTTGATATGGGCGAACCTATCAAAATAGTTGACCTTGCAAAAAAGATGATAACGCTTAGTGCAAGAGAGGATATAAAGATAGAATTTAGCGGTTTAAGAGCTGGAGAAAAGCTTTATGAGGAGCTTTTGATTGATGAGAGTGACGCCAAAACGGAGTATGAGTCTATCACGGTTGCAGGAAAAACAGTGTATGACATCACAAAACTCAATCAAGATATAGAAGAGTTGACAAAAACAGAGAAAAAGCTTGAAAAATTAAAAGAGATAGTTCCAGAATTTGAACATCATCCAAACTCTTTTTAGAATGGTGTATAGGGAATAACCCTATAACCAATCCCATAAACGCTCTCTATGCAGTTGCTTGAGAGTTTTTTTCTTAGTTTTGAGACAAGTTTTCGTATATTTATAGCATCAAGATTTTCATTGAACGAGATATAAAAGTTTGTTATCTCTTCATTTGAGTAGATTTTACCAACATTGTCTGTAAGCATTTGTAGAAAAAGTATCTCATATTTTGTAAGAGGAGTGATAGCGTTATCTATCTGCAAAATATTTGTCTCTTTGTTAAATATGCAAGCTTTATGCAGTCTTACAAGTGGATGAGGCATAGAATTATATTGTTGCTCATTTTTTGAGAGTAGTCTTTTCGTTGTTTTTTGAAGTGCACTGAGTAAATCTTGGTAATCAATAGGTTTTTTTATAAACTGCTCTACCCTTAGGTTGATGAGTGGTATAAGATACTTGGCATCATCATGGGCTGAGAGCATTATAATAGTCTGACAAGGGTTAATAGCGTAAATTTGTTCTACAAGTTCAATGCCATTCATACGAGGCATCTGTATATCAGAGAGGATGATATCATAGTATTTTGACTCTTTGGCGTAAAAATCTCTATACTGCTTAAGTGCCTCTTCACCATTTACTGCACTATGTGCATTTTCAAAAAACTTTTTTAAAATTTCTCTCGTATTTTCCCGTAATTCATCGTGGTCTTCTACAAAGAGGATAGATAGTTTTTTTGTATCGCTTAACAACTCTTTAAAATTCAAAAATAACCTCATAGTTGTTTTTATTTATTATATCCATTATTGATTCCATATTCAATAAAATAGGGTACTATAACGAAAAAAAGGTAGAGAAATGAAATTGACTATCAATGGCGAAATAAAAGAGTTTGCGGCAGACATAACACTTGAAAAAATGCTAGAAGAGTTGCATCTTAAAGATAAAGTAATGGCTGCAGCTATCAATATGCAAATTGTAAAACAAAATGAGTGGGCAACACACTTGCTTTGTGATGAAGATAAAGTTGAGCTACTTGATTTTGTCGGTGGAGGCTGATTCTATAGCCACAACAGCGATAGCATACTCACCATCATGTGTGATGGAGAGGCTTATATCTGAAATAGCAAATTTTTGAAGAACTTTTTCGTCAAGTTGCAGTTTTGGCGCACCATTTGGAGTTTTATAAATCACTATATCATGAAATCCGCACTCCGCACCGATACCTACTCCAAGAGCCTTTGAGCATGCCTCTTTAGCCGCCCAAAAGCCTGAAGCAGTTTTGTGATTTTTGGCAAGGACTATCTCATCTTCCTGTCTCTT
>JAOTSA010000076.1 GCA_030247515.1 Sulfurimonas sp.
AGCCCAAAACTTTCGTTCCGACAAGCTCTTTTTTATCGACAATCCCTGCAATAACAAAGCTGTTTTGCTGCTCAATCACATCAATAACCGACTTGCAATGACCGCCACCGCCGATGAGGATTATTTCTTCTTTCATTTGAGTTTTCCTAAGAGTTCAAAAGAGTTTATATCTAGTTTTGAGACTGCAAACCATTTTTTTCCTAAATCTTTAAGACTTGCTCCAAAGTGATAAACTTCTTTTTCATCGACAATCAAAAACCTGTCATGTGATAGTTCAAATTTTTCTACTTCAATTTTTGGATATTGAGCGTTCTGCTTTTGTAAGTCTAGCTGAAGCTGTTTGGATATGGTTTTTGTATATATGGTCATAGATACGGCAGCATCTCTTTTAGTAAACAATATCAAAGTGCTTTCATCTACATAGTTATCTATGAGTTTTAGAGATTTTTTTGCACCTTTTATGATATCACTCACGAAAAGATAGGCATCGAAAATTTGTCCGTCGTAAAAGATATGTTGCTTTTGTGGTGTTCCTTTCTTCTCTATTGCATTCAATGTAGCATTTACTTTTGAGTCATTTTTTATTTCATATGAGATTTGTCTTTTTTCTATAGATTCAATTCTTGTGAATAATGAAGCATTATCTTGTAAAAATTTTCTCATATTTACAAAACTTTTTATAATTTGAATGCTTGTCTGAATAGCTGTTGGGCTTTTTAGAACAGCACTAAGCATCGAGACTCCTTGCTCTGTAAATACATATGGAAGTTTTCTTAAACCCATTATCTCTTTATTGGATATCACAATTTGTGACATCCAATTTTCAAGCTCTTCTTTTGTTAATTGAAACATAAATTCTTCTGGAAATCTTTCAATATTTCTTTTGACAGCCTGATTTAAAACTCTTGTTTCTACTCCATATAAAAATGCCAAATCTTTATCTATCATCACTTGAACACCTCTTATGGTGTAGATTTTATCTTGTATGGTTTGATTATTTATGATTAACTCTTTCACTTTATATTCTCACGCTACTTGGAATATTTACAACCCGCTCTTCAAGAAACTTTGCGTTTTTTAAACTTGCTGTTTGGCACTTTGCGAACATCTCTAGCTCGTTCATGAGCTTCCAAATCGGTCTTGTCATAACACCGTTTTTGTTTGTAAACTCTAAAAACTCATCTCTTTGGGTCATATCTTGTAGTAAAACTGCTTGAAGCCAGTAGTTTGAGCTTGAATCTTGCGGTTCTTCTATAAACTTTATATCTTCATGTGAAAAAAACTCTTTATATATGCTTGCCAACTCTCTTTTTGAACTTAAAAAACCATCGAGATTTTCCAGTTGCGCCACCAAAAGTGCGGCGTTTATATTTGGAAGTCTGTAGTTGTAGCCTACCTCGTCATGGACATATTCGTAAGGATGAGGGATTTTTGCTGTTGTTGTGATGTGTTTTGCTCTTTTTGCCAAAGCTTCATCATCGGTAACGAGAACGCCGCCGCCGCCTGAAGTGATGATTTTGTTGCCGTTAAAACTAAACGCACCGATTTGTCCAAAAGTCCCTGTATGCCTGCCTTTATAGTAGCTTCCCAAAGATTCGGCGGCATCTTCAACTAAAGTGATATGCCACGCATCGCAAATCTCTTTTATCGCATCAATGCGGCACGGATGCCCGAAAGTGTGCATCGGTACGCACGCTTTTATGGTTTTTCCTGTAGTTTTATTTATACATTGACCATCTTTTATGTCGCAGTTTTCTTCTAAAAATTGTTTTAAAGAATCAGGACTTAAGCCCATAGTGTCCAAGTCAACATCCACAAAAACTGGTCTTGCTCCAATGTAGCTGATGGCGTTGCAGGTAGCTATAAAAGTAAGCGGCTGTGTGATGACCTCATCGCCGTTTTTTACATCTGCCAAGATGAGTGAAATATGAAGTGCCGCCGTGCCGTTTACTGTTGCAATAGCAAATCTGCTTCCTACTTTTTTGGCGAACTCTTTTTCAAAAGTATCTACATATTTGCCCACGCTTGAGACAAATGTAGAGTCTATGCAGTCGTTAAGATACTTTTTTTCATTGCCGATAAACCGTGGTTCATGAAGAGGAACCATAGAATTTGGGATTTGGGATTTGGGATTTGGGATGAAAATATTTTTAATAAATTCAGTGATATTGTTATAATCCATTTTTGACCTTTAATGAGTTGATAAGTGAATTTAGCATTTTTATTATTGTTTCTATTTTAGTTTTAAAATCTTCATAAGTAGCTACCTCAATATATTTTAAATCTTTAGCCAAAAGCAAAAAATATTTTATTTCATTGGCACTTCCCCTTGCTATATAGAGAAAGTTTAAATAATCTTTGCTTGTATTTCGGCTGTTTCCTTCCGCAATATTTGAAGGGATAGAGTAGGATGCGCGAATCATTTGATCAATTAACCTATATTTTTCATCCATAGGAAATGATTTGGTAATGGTATATATATTTAAAACAAATTCATGTGAAAGCTTGTAAATATTCAAATCTTCATAATGCATGACTAGCCCCTACATCCAAAATCCCATATCCCAATTTACATCTTCCCATCAAGATATTTGCCTGTCTCTTTGTGTCCAAAGTCAGGAATCATGGTAAAAAACTCTTTGACGATATCCTCTTTTGTCCATGAAAGATTTTGGATATACCCTTTGATGGTTTTCTCAAAGCTATTTAGCTTCTCTTCGTCGTAAATCGCTTCATTTTTGATAACACCAAGGTTTTCAAAACGCTCCATGTCCAAAACTTCTTTATCGGTAAAAAACTCTTCAAAATCTTTTTCGCCTGTTGTATCGCTGGCAGTAAAGAGACACGGCCATTTTCCCTGTGCAGGGAGAGTTTTTGCCAATTCTCTTGCTTCATCTTCATCACGGCAAAGATACGGCTCATACCCTTTCTCTTTGAGATACTTCACGGCGATATCTGCAAAGGTAATGAGATGCAGATTTTCGCTCAGTTTTGGAAAGAAGATATCTCTGTTTTCGCCAAAAATACAAGACATAAGACAGAGTTCACCGCTCTCTTGCGGCGTTACAAAATACCTTTTTATATCGTTTGGTGCGACGATAGGCTGGTTTTTTTCTATGCGCTGGTTAAACCCGTGAAGAAGGCTTCCGTCGCTAAAAGCAACATTTGCAAACCGTGCCATAGAGACATCTATCTGTTTTGATTTGCGCATGACAAACATCTCCATTATTCTCTTGCTCGCACCCATCATGTTTGCAGGATTTGCGGCTTTGTCGGTGCTGACACAAAAGTATTTTTTAGTACCGTTTTGTATGGATTGCTCCAATGTTTTGTCGGTGTTAAAAACATTTGTTTCAATCATTCGCATAAGAGTAAATGGGTCTTTTTCACTGCGTACATGTTTAAGTGCGGATAGATTTAGCACATAGTCATATTTCCCGTCCGCTTTTATAAAAGCGTCATACTCATGTGAGCCGATATCAAGCGCAAAAGTGGCGAACTCGCCATCAATGTACCCAAAAGAGCTTCGGATGTCACGCACAAGTTCTACCATGTTGTTTTCGCTTATGTCAACAACATGCAGTTTTTTTGGGTTTCTCTTAAATATCTCTTTTGTTACCGCTTGACCGATACTTCCCGCTCCGCCGATAACAAGAAAAGAGGAAGAAGAAACTATCTGTCTTAGCTCCTCGCTCTTTGCTTTTATGTCATCTCCAAAAAGCTCTTTTTCTCGACCTATCAATTTTAAGATTTTGTTCATGTCTCTTCATCCTTTACTTTTGTAACTTTCCTGCCAGCCTCTGGTAAACCTCGCAACTCTCTAAAAGTTCGCTATGTTTTGCGCTTGCGATAATCTTCCCTTTTTGCATAACCAAAATCATATCTGCATGCTCTATCGTGCTAAGTCTATGGGCTATCGTTATGGTGATTTTGTCTTTTGTGTATGCGCTTAGGGCATCTTGTATGCGTTTTTCGCTCTCATTGTCAAGTGCGGATGTTGCCTCATCAAAGAGCAGAAGTGAAGCGTGTTTATAGAAAGCTCTGGCGATGGCGATTCGCTGTCTCTGTCCGCCTGAGAGGTTTGCGCCAAACTCCTCCATTTTTGTATATATGCCATCTTCAAGCAACTCTACAAAAGCCCACGCATCCGCCAAAATAAGCGCATTTTCAACTCTCTCTTCGTCTATCTCCTGCCCGTAAGCAACATTTGCCGCTAAGGTGTCTTGAAAGATGTAAATCCTTTGTGTTACCAAAGAGATGTGGTGTTTGAGAGAGTCTTGCGTAAACTCTTTTATATTTGTGCCATTTATGAGAATCTTGCCCTCGTTTGGGTCATAAAAACGTAAAAGCATGTTTATAAAAGTGCTTTTTCCGCCGCCGCTGTCCCCGACAAGTGCTATCTTTTGCCCTTTTTTTATCTCAATGTTTATGCCATCAAGCGCATATCCGTCATCATAGGCAAGTTTTACATCTCTAAACTCTATGTGCGTGATATCATCTTCTAAAATCTTTGTGCCATCGGTTATCTTGTTTTGCATATCTAAAAGCTCAAAAACACGACTGCTTGCGGCAACGGCATCTTGGATTTTGGAGTAGATGGAACTGATACGGCGGATGGGTTGAAAAACAAGCCCCACAGCGGTGATAAAAGCGGTAAATTCGCCCACGCTCATCCTGCCCTCATAGACCTCTTTGCCACCTATAAAGATGACTACCGCAAGCCCAGCCGCTCCTACTATCTCCATGATTGGAGAGACGATATCGCCGACATAAACCGACTTCATATTTATCTTAAAGAACTGCCAGTTTTGCGTGCTAAAACGCTCCATTTCAAACTTCTGTGTTGCGTTTGCTTTGATGATTTCACTGTTGTTAAAGACCTCGGTAAGACGGCTTACAACATCTGCATTTTTCTCTTGAGAGCGGTGTGAATATTTTTTGAGTTTTTTCCCGATTTGCAAAATAGGATAAATCGCCAATGGGAGCAGTACGAGTGAGTAAAAAGCGAGTGTCGGGTGGAGGTAGATGACATAGCCCACAAGTGCTATGACGCTTAGGCTCTCACGAAGAAGTTCTGGCAACATATTGGAGACAAAATAGCGTATGCGTTCGATATCGTTTGTCACTCTGGAGATAAGCTCTCCGCTGCGGTTTTGGTGGAGATGTGCGATATCAAAGTTTATGATTTTTTCTAAAAGTATCTCTCGAAACCTCGTGACGACATGCTGCCCGATGTAGCTCATAGAGACCGACTGTATGTACCTGCCTACCGACTTAAAAAAATAAATCCCCACAAGTCCAAGCGGGATGAGGTAGAGCATCTCCTCTTTTTTTTGGATAAACATCTCATCCATAAGCGGCTTCATGATATGCGCCGTCGCCGTCGTCGCACTTACCGTAAAAATCATACCGATGAGTACTAAGAAATACTCAAATTTGTACTCTTTCATATAGGGCAAATAACGTTTCAATATTTTTTTCAAAGCAGTTCCAAAACTCTTATTTTTACGCAAATTCTACCTAAAAAGTGCTGAATTATCTTTTTTTCATTCTCTTTTGTGTAAAATCCCAAAATGAAAATATGTATAGTAAAGCTCTCAGCAATGGGCGATATCATCCACGCAATGGTCGCACTCCAGTTTATCAAAAAAGCGTTGCCACATTCACGCATTGACTGGGTAGTGGAGGGTGCATTTGTGAATGTGCTTAAAAACAATCCTCACATTGATAATATTTTGCCCATAAATCTCAAATCGCTCAAAAAGAGAAAGAGCGAGATTTTTACGCAGTACAAAATCCTAAAAACCTACTCAAAAAACAATTATGACATCGTCATAGATGCGCAAGGTCTTCTAAAATCTGCCATTGTGGCTAAAATCATAGGCGCAAAAGTGGTTGCTGGTTTTGACAAAGAGTCTATCCGTGAGGGAATCGCCTCTCTTTTTTATGACAAAAAAGTCTCCATTGCTTATGATGCCAACACCATAGACAGAAATGTTGCCGTGCTTTGCGAACCGCTTGGCATAAAAGTTTCAAGTGAAGAGATTGTAAAAAAAGAGAAGTTTTTGTTTGCATCCTCGCATGCGCCAAATCTGCCAGAGACTTTTAACATTTTTGTCATAGGCTCAACGTGGGAGAGCAGAAACTATCCAAAAGAGAAGTTTGTGGAGATTGCAGAGGCACTCAAAAGGGAGACTTATATAGTTTGGGGAAGCGATGAAGAGCATAAAAAAGCTCTTTGGATGCAAGAGCAATCAGAGTTTTTACGTATCCTGCCTCGTGGTTCGTTGGATGAGTTAAAGTATGTTATCTCAAAATGTGCATTGCTCATAGGAAACGACACAGGACCAACCCATATGGCGTGGGGTTTAAATGTGCCGTCCATCACCATCTTTGGACCAACACCGACAAACCGTGTCTATATCACGCCCATAAACAGGGTGGTAAAATCTTCAAGCACTGTAAATCACTACAAACTTGACAAAAACGACTTTTCTATACAAGAGATAGAATCAGACGAAATCATACAAATCGCAAAGGAACTTTTCCATTGAATCTTCTCGTACTTACCGCCACAGACGGCTCTTATAACAGCGTACGACCAGAAGCAGAGATTTACATCTCGCTTTTAAAATTTGGCTACAACATAACCATCATGACGGAAGAGGGTAGTGCATATGCCGCTAGGTTTAGAGAGCATGGCATCCGTGTCATCGACGCACACTACAAAAAAAAGATTTCGCCAAAAACCATAAAAAATATAAGAGAAACGATAAGAGAGCATGACATAGATGTCGTTTTCGCAACCAACTCCAAATCCATCTCAAATGCGACTATCGCATGTGTCGGAATGAGCGTAAAACTTGTCACATATAGAGGAACGACGGGCGGGCTTTACCGTCATGACCCGAGTGCATATCTCAATGCGCTAAGTCCAAGGGTTGATGGTGTCATCTGCGTCTCCGAGGCGGTAACAAAACGGGTAAAAAAACAGATATTTGACAAATCAAAAAAAGTTGAGACTATTTACAAAGGGCATGAACTCTCATGGTACAACACGGAGGCAATGAACTTAGAGGAGTTTGGGACAAAAAACAGTAACTTCAATATAGCTTTTGTTGCGAATGTACGACCGCATAAAGGACTTAGCTACCTCCTGCAAGCCGCAAAAAAATTGGCACAGTATGAAGATATCCATATCATCCTAATCGGGCAAAACATCTCGCAAGAGCCTTATGTTTCAGAGATAAAAAACAGCGGAATGCAAGAGCGCATCCATCTCACGGGCTACAGAAACGATGCACCGCAAATCATCGCATCATGTAGTGTTTTGGTTCAGGCTTCAACTAGAAAAGAGGGACTTTCCCGTGTTATCTTAGAAGCACTCGCCGCAAAAACGCCTGTTATCGCCTCTGCCATAGAGGGAAATGCCGAAATCATAGATGACGGATTTAACGGTTTTATCGTCCCCATCAAAGATGCAGATGCCATCGCACAAAAAATCATAGAGTTACATGATATGCCGCAAAAATTGGCTGAACTTTCGCAAAATTGTACATATACGCTGGAGACAAAAATGGCACACAAGACCACTGTTACAAAGTTTGATAACTTTTTTAGGGAATTGGTAAAGTAAAAATATGAAAATAGAGTGCATCCATGAAAACTACTTAAATCTGTTTCAAAATATAAGAGACTATTTTTCAAATTCAAAAGATTCTATCCACAAAGCAAGAAACGAGATAAAAATCATAGATTTTGAGGGCGAAGAGCTTGTGGTAAAATCTTTTAAAATCCCAAACATCATAAACAAAGTAGTCTATACATTTTTTAGAGATTCAAAAGCGAAAAAGTCGTACGAAAACAGCCTAAAGATAGATGGCTTTGTACCAAAACCCATAGGATTTATAGAGTTTAAAAAGTTTGGTCTCATCAACGATAGCTATTTTGTAAGCGAAAATTTCAAGTATGATTTTACGATAAGAGAGCCGCTTCTTCAAGCTGATTTTAAAGATAAAGAGGGAGTGTTTAACGCCTTTGCAAGATTTACCTACAAGCTTCACGAGAACGGTATTTTTCATCTTGACTACTCTCCGGGCAATATTTTGATACAAGAGAAAGAGGGCGGTTATATATTTAAGATAGTTGACATCAACCGAATGGAGTTTAAACCTCTTAGCTTAGAAGAGAGACTCAAAAATTTCTCCAAACTCTGGGCAAAGGATGAGGATTTAAAGATAATCGTAAAAGAGTATGCTAAGCTTGTAGAGAGTAGTGAAGAGGGTTGCCTAAGAATCGCACTCAAAGAGTCACAGGCACATAAAGATAGAAAAAATGCAAAAAAAAGGTTGCGAGGAGAAGCAGTTGTCGATTAAAAATATATCATGCATCATCATCGTAAAAAACGCCGCCGCTACTATAGATGCAACGCTCGACTCCCTAAAATCTTTTGAAGATGTTGTTTTATACGACAACGGCTCAAGCGATGAAACTTTAGAGATTGCAAAAAAATACTCAAATGTTACTGTTTTTCAAGGCGAGTTTTTTGGGTTTGGAGAGACAAAAAATCTGGCTTGCAGTTTTGCAAAAAACGACTGGGTACTCTCACTCGATGCGGATGAAGTTTTATCGGATGAGTTTATAAAAAATCTTGCTTCCATAGAGCTAAACGATAAAAATATATATACCATTTTAAGAGAAAACTACTACAAAAACACTCAAGTAAAAT
>JAOTSA010000077.1 GCA_030247515.1 Sulfurimonas sp.
GAACTCTTTCATGCATCCAAGTATCATAAAAGCGAGAGTATTTGCAACACTAGCCCTCCTCATTTTGACATTCTCTTTTACTTTTCCAATGATTGCCTTTCATGGAACGCTCAACAAGATTCATGCGGGCAAGCCAGAAGAGATATCTTCACTTAGCAAAAGTGTTTGGAATCTCTACAATCAAGGCAGATACAAGAGTGTCACAACACCAAAAGAGGCACATAATAACCTTGATGAAATGGTAGCTTCTGCTGCGGAGATAGGTGTCGCTTCTATGCCTATCTGGGCTGTTTCCCTTGAGGCTCCAAACTACCCTAAAGAGGCGTTCCCTTTAGGTATCCCCGTCTTTTTTCACTTTGATGGATATAGCGGCGAAGTGCATGAGATGAACACCATCAATCACTATGTTGGAATGGATCCGATGTGGATTGGCGGAACGATTGAGAGAGAGATTGGTATCTATGCGCTTTTGGCTCTCTCTTTGGGGATGATTTATTTCATGGCATTCAATGCAAAGATATTTAACTATATCATGCTTGTTCCTGCATCACTCCCGCTTCTTTTTATCGCTGACTACTCATATTGGCTCTACTGGTTTGGACATAACTTGCATGATTGGGGTGCGTTTAAAATCAAACCTTTTATGCCGACTGTTTTTGGAGATGGAAAGATTGCTCAATTTACAACGCACTCTTATCCAACTATCGGTTTTTATATGATTGTAGCAATCGGTCTTTTGAGTCTTTTGGCATTCTTTGCAAAACAAAAAGCTCTTAAAGAGATGAATAAGTAAAAATGTTTAAGCCACTTTTTGCATTATTGGCTCTTATTTTGCCTCTTTTGGGTGCAAATGTACTGCAAGAAGCAATTGACGCTGCACCAAATGGCTCTATCTTAAGATTGCCTGCTGGTGTTTATAAAGGAAATATTGTTATCAACAAACCTTTGACTATCATCGGCAAGGAAGCTGGAGTTATCATTGATGGAGAGAACAAAGGGACTGTTGTTCAGATAAAAAGCTCTTTTGTAACACTCAAAAACCTCAAAATTATCAACAGTGGCGATAGACACGAAAATATAGATGCAGCGATTACCATCTCCGATGCAAGCCAATGCGAGGTGAGTGAGTGCGTTATCGATGCTTGTCTCTTTGGCATAGATATGCAGATGGTACGAAACTCTATCATAGCAAACAACACCATAACTTCAAAAGAGTTTGAACTGGGTCTCAAAGGAGACGGTTTAAGACTTTGGTACAGCAATGACAATATCGTTAAAAAAAATAAACTTATCCATTCACGAGACATGGTTGTTTGGTATAGTCATGGAAATACGATTGAAGAAAATATCGGAGAGTATTGCAGATACTCTTTGCACTTTATGTATGCTGGCAAAAATATAGTGCGTAACAACAGATACCAATACAACTCGGTCGGGATATTTTTTATGTACTCTAAAGACACCATAGCAACAGGAAACTTTGTAAAGAGTTCACTTGGAGCTACTGGCATGGGCATAGGACTAAAAGAGGCAACAAACTTTACCATAAACGACAATACTATTTTGTACTGCGCACAAGGGCTGTACATCGACAGATCCTCTTTTGAGCCAGACACCAACAACTCCATAGAGAACAACAAGATTCTCTACAACTCAGAGGCTATACGCTTTCACTCTTTAAGCGAAAGTAACATTATCAAAAACAACAAGATAATGGGAAATATTGAGGATGTTGTCAACGATGGAAGGTCAAGCAAAACATATAACAACGACATCACTCAAAACTACTGGGACAACTACGAGGGATTTGATAAAGACGGGGACAACATAGGTGACACACCTCACAAAGTCTATCAGTATGCAGACCAACTCTGGGTTTACAATCCGAATGTAAAATTTTTTTACGGCTCACCTGTCATCTCTCTGCTCAATTTTTTAGCAAAGTTGGCACCATTTACAAAACCGCTTTTTTTGTTTGAAGACAAAAAGCCCATAGTTAAAATAGAAGGATAAATTTTGGAAAAAGTAAAAACAGACAAAAGAGAGTTTATCAAATACTCCACGCTAGGTGTTTTAGGGCTTGTTTTAGGTGGTGGAATGGTTTTTTCTCCCTACGTACTAAGAGCTGAAAACAGACTAAGACCACCAGGGGCAGTTGATGAGAAAAAGTTTTTGGCACTCTGCATCAAATGCGGTCAGTGTCTTCAAGTTTGTCCTTACCACTCTATAAAACTAGCTGATTTTGTAAACGGTCATGGAGTTGGGACACCATACATTGACGCAAATGAGAGAGGCTGTTACGCATGTAGCGCAGTTCCTTGTGTTCTTGCATGTCCGAGTGGTGCGCTTGACCATCACTGTGAAAAGCCAGAAGATATCAAGATGGGTATCGCTGTGTTGGAGTTTCCAGACACCTGTATAGCGACAAAGAGCATCCCTATCCCAAAGGGTTATAATGAGAAGATGCACAAATTTACAAACTCAGTTGTCAACATCAATCCGCTTGAAGAGAAGCTTTTAGAAAAGTTTGACTCTTTTGAGGGCAAAGAGTGTACTCTTTGTGCCGATATGTGTCCCATCCCAAATCCTTTGAGTGCCATCGCTATGGTAAGCAACAGTGGCGGCGGTATGCGACCTGAAATATATGATGGTTGTATCGGTTGTGGGGTATGTCAAGAAGTTTGTCCTACAAGCAAACCTTCCATTGTTGTAAAACCTAGAGTAACATACGCACAATTTTATGAAAACAGAGGCTAATAAAAATGAAAAATATCGATCTACTTACACTATCCACACTCCTATCTATTGCGCTTTTGAGCGGCTGTAGCGATAGTAACAAACAAGAGAGCAAAGAAAAAGGGGCTGCTGCTGAAGTAACCTCTGCACAAAAAATTGAAGTTGTAAAAAACGAAAATGCTGGGGAGATAAAAGTAGCACTCAAAGAGGGTGATGATAACCAAAGCAAATCATACTACTATGACTACAACGTCAAAAGTGCTTACGACCCAAATATGCAACCCGCAAACAGTGATGCTTCCGTACGGGAAAAAGCAAGAACTCCTATGGATGCAAATCTTCACGTAAGAAGCCCCTATGAAAATGTAGAAGTTTCTATGCTCGTCAAAAGGCTCAGTAAAGAGTTTATCGTCAAATGTTCTGCATGCCACAATGACTATGCAAACGGCGTTATCGGACCATCGCTTCTTGGCAAAGATGCTGATTTTATCTTTGAAAAAATCTCAAAATTTAAAGATGGTTCAGCTAAGAACGTGCTTATGAAAGACCTTGTAAGCCAAATGGACGCTAAAGAGATAAGAGCAATGGCGGATGAGATTTACGAATTTAACAAAAAAATCAAAGAGATGAGAAAATAAATATGAAAAATATTATTGTAGGAATTTTGACACTGTTGATAGTAGGTTTGATGGCTTATACTGCGTCACAAGGAAGAGCGTTCCATGGTGGAGAGCATGCGAAGGTTATTGAAGATATCGGTGCTGGTAAAAGTACGCCATCACAAATGAGTGCAACACAAGCAAATACGCAACAAATGGCGCAACCGCAAGAGAAAAGCGATAGAGAAAAAGAGGATGAGCAATTAAAAGCCATCAAAGACAAAGCTGGAAATGTGGGCGAAATCAAAGTAAGTACCGAGTATAAGAGCAAATGTTCTGCGTGTCACGGTGCAAACGGCTCTGGAGAGCAGGATGGCAGAGCGCTTATGGGACCAAAACTCTATGGACAAAGTGCAGAGAAACTTTACAAAGATTTGGTTGACTTTAAAGCTGGAAGAAAAGAGAACATCATCATGAAGGGACTTCTCATCAACACGACAGAAGATGAGTTGCGTAAATATGCAGACGAGATTGGTGCTTTTCATCTTCAACAAAAACAGTAAAAGGGAGAAAAAATGGATAAGTACAACAACCGAGAAACCATAAAACACTCTACATTTTGGTCCACTTTTTTCAATAAAACAAGAGAGGGCAAAAGTGTTTTAAGCTACAGAGCAAAAAGATGGTTGCTTGTCATTGCTATTCATCTTCTCTTTTTTCTCTCGTTTCATGTCGATATCCAAGCACTTGAGGGAACACTTAACGGTTCACGTTTTTTAGGTTTTCACCTTATAGATGTTTTTACGACAATGCAGCTCTTTTTGGCAACACATGAGATACCTGTAAATATGATTATCGGTACGGTTACCATCGTTATCGTTTATATGCTTATCGGCGGGCGTACTTACTGTGCATGGGTTTGTCCTTATGGGCTTCTAAGTGAAATCGGCGAGAAGTGGCATAACACTCTGGTGAGCAAAAAAATCATCAAAGAGAGAAAGTTTGACCACCGTGTAAGACATGTTTTTTGGGCTATTTTTTTGGTTCTTGCACTCTTTAGCGGCTTTTTGGTTTTTGAGACATTCAATGTTGTTGGGATTTTGAGCCGTATGATTGCTTATGGGTGGAGTTTGGCTCTTCTATGGGTTGTAGCAGTTTTTGCGATAGAGGTTTTTTACTCCCGCAGAGCATGGTGTACATACGTCTGCCCAATCGGTACAACTTATGGCTACATCGGCAAAGTTTCAGCACTTCGCATTGAGTGGAATGACAACTGTGACCACTGTATGGTTTGTCACGATGTCTGTTTTGAAAATCAGGTTTTAGAGATTACAAAAGCAAAATATGACAAACAAAGAGAAGAAAAAGGGATAACAAAAGAGTATGTCACTGGTGCAGACTGTACGCTTTGCGGTCGCTGTGTCGATGTCTGTCATGCCGATGCACTCAACTTTGATTTTAGACTAAAAAGTTTGGTGTAGCGTATGATAGAGGTAACAAATCTTACTAAAAAATTTGGCTCTCATCTCTCTTTGGATAGTGTCAGTTGCACATTCAAAGATGGCGACTCTATCGCACTCATGGGAGCTAACGGTGCAGGCAAAACAACGCTCATCCGCTCCATCCTTGGATACTACCATCCAGATGGCGGCGAGGTGCTTATCAATGGGCAAAATCCCATCAAAGAGCGTACAAATGTACTAAAAGACATTAGTTTTGTTCCTCAGCTCCCCCCACCCATCAAACTCAGCATTGAAGAGCTTATGCACTACATCAGCGTGAGTGCAGATGTCGATAAAGAGCGCATAAAACACTATGCAAACGAGATGAAGCTCGACATCAACGAAAACATGAACAAATCATTTTTCAAACTAAGCGGCGGCATGAAGCAAAAACTCCTCATCGCTATCAGTCTTGCAAAAAAGAGCAGTATCATCATCTATGACGAACCCACGGCGAACCTTGACCCAAAAGCAAGAGATGATTTTTACAGACTTTTACAACAAAATGAGGAGCAAAAGACACTTCTTTTTGTAACCCACAGACTAGAAGAGGTAAAAGAACTCGTCAACAGACAAATCTATATGGATATGGGAAAAATAGTTTCTGATGAGATTTTTTAAACTTTTTTTCCTTTTCGTTGCATTGGTATTTACCCTTGGATGCAGCTCTTCTGACGCACAAACAGCACAAGAGAAACAGACATGCCCAAAATGCAACATGCCACTGCCAAAGTCCAACATCCACACAGCAAAACTTGATGCCAACTCAAAAAAACACTCATTTGATGACATAGGATGTCTTGTTTTATGGGCAAAAGAGCATGACGTGGCACTAGATGGTGCAAAAATAGAGGTTTTTTCAAACGATACACACAAGTACATCGATGCACACAAAGCACACTTTACCATCAATGAAAAAACACCTATGAACTATGGATTTGCAGCCTATGAAGAGCAAAAAGCTGATACAATTCCAATCAATGAAGTAACACTTAAGATGTTGCGTGGCGAGCATATGGCAAACCCAAAAATCAGAAAACAGATATTAGGAAACTAGATGAAAAATCTCTATCTCATCGCATACTTAGACCTCAAAGAGTCCATAAGAGCAAAGTGGTTTTTAGTCTATTCACTTGTTTTTGGCGGACTTATCGCCCTCTTTTTTATCGCAGGAGTAACAGAGTCACAAGTTATGGGCTTTAGTGGACTAAGCAGACTCCTTTTGATGTACATCCAAATAACCATCGTGATTTTGCCCATCTTTATCCTCATAACCACCGTTCGTTCCATCTCTGGCGATAGAGATAACCACATCTTAGAGTACATGCTCTCCTTTCCCATTTCGCTCAAGCACTACTACTGGGGCAAAATCATCGGAAGATTTATCACGGTTTATATCCCAGTACTCTTTGCAATGGTTATCGCTATCGTTTATGGTGCCATCAAGGGTGCAGCGATTCCATGGAGCATATTCTTTTTATATACAGGGCTTCTCTTTTCGCTCTCAAGTACATTTTTAGGAATCGCTTTTTTTATCTCATCTTTTGTCAAATCTTCAGAGGTTGCTCTTGGTGTCGCATTTTTTATCTGGATATTTTTGTTGGCATTTATCGACATAGCGCTTATCTCGCTTATGTTGCAACAGAGATTCAACGAGGGCGTCATCCTCTTTATCGCCCTCATCAACCCAATGGAGCTTTTCCGTGTTGCCGCCATCTCACTTTTTGACCCAGAACTCACCGTAATGGGTCCTGTGGCATTTTACATACTCGACCTCATGAGCCAGAGCCTTTTTGTGCTTGTTGCTATAGGCTATCCGCTTCTACTTGGGCTTATGTTTGCCACATTTGGATTTGTTATATTTAAGAAAAAAGATTTAGTTTAAAGGAAAAATCATGAAAATAGTTCTTATCGCCGTCCTGCTCCTAAGCACGCTACTCTCTGCCTACACAATGGATTACGACAAAGAGAGTGAGTGTGTAGTTAGAAAGCTAAAAGTCCACAAAGACCCGCAATGGGTCTCTAAAATCGAGCTTACCAACGGTAAAAAGCTCTTTTTCTCCAGCCCAAAATCGATGATAGAATTTTACCATCAACCAGGGAGATGGTACGACATAGGTGTCAAAAGCGAGGAAGATTTTAAAGAACTTCTCGTAACCGACTACAACACACTCAAACCCATCGACGCAAAAGGGGCTTTTTATGTTTACGGAAGCAGCAAAACCTCTCAAGCAGGCGATGATTTGGTACCTTTTGCAAGCTATGAAGATGCAAAAATATTTTCACAAAACAACAACGGCAAAAAAATCTTTAGCTTCAAAGAGATAAAGGAGTCCCTCATCAGACTCCTCAACGGTAGTCTTTAATTTCCCATAATTTTTATACCACTTTTTTAGCCATATCTACTGTAAATTTACTCATTTTTTTTGTGGTTTTCACTATCCCTCTATTTTACCAAACTATAAGCAGGGTCTAGCGTTTTTGCTATAGTCTGGTGAGCTTGTAAAAGTGTTTTTTGCTCTACGGAGCCGAGCTTTTTGATAAATCTGTTATATGAAAAATTTCTTATTTGAAAACAGTCAATCATAGATATTTTTGACAGCCCATTTATGGCGTTTGCTTCTATCTTTATCATCCACGGATAGTTTTCAAAACTTTTTGAATAATTTGTAATAGGCAGAACCGTTTTAAGCGGCAATTTGCCCATCTTGTCGTAACTGACCACAAGAGCGGGTCTTTTTTTGCCTATCTCACTTCCTATATTTGGAAAAAACTCGACTTCCCAGATTTCACCCTGATTAATATTCATAAATATCCACAGCGTCGCTTATCTCCTCGACAAAGTTCATATAATCCTTGTCTTTTGACGCCTCTGCCGCAGCTCTCTCCCATCTCTCAATCTCTTTTTGTTTTATATATGACTGCATAGCATCTTTATACAAAGAGGAGATAGAAGCATGCAACTCCTCTTTTAATGCCAAAACCTGCTCTTTAAGCTCATGAGGAACAGTTATGGTAATTTTTTCTGCTTTTAGCTGTGTTGATGCCATACTATTATCCTTATTTTTTTACATATTTTATCACGGTAGTTTAAATATGTCAATTTTGGTAAAAAGGTGGGGATTCAGTCGATTTACGAATCTTATGTAATTCTTGTTTAAATAATTCTATATCCTCTTCAGGTAAATCTACAAAAAATGCTATTTTATTTCCAAGTCCACCAAATGATGTTCCAAGCATTTTAGCCCTATCATTATCTTTAATAATTACACGATCATGTATCGCACTAGTTGAGTAACAACGGATGGTTATGCCTTTTTCTCTACAGTAATCTGAAAATGATTTTAATATAGCCCTGTTTGGACCTTCAAAATGAAATACATCTAATTCTTTTAATCCATTTGGTATAAGTTTTTTTAGAAAATCTATATAGTTGGCTTGAGTCTTAAAATGTTTTTTTGGTTTATCAAAAGAATAAAAGTATGGATCACAGATTATTAATTTTTTTGAACCTTTAAGCCAACTAAATATATTTTTCTTTTCTTCATGAAATTGATTATTCATCCCTGTAATTAGATGTAAGATATTTTCTTTATTTGATAAGAAACATTGAGTAGGCGGTTTATTATTTAATTCATCTAGTTGTAACTCAATTTTTTTCAGTCTATATCTAATATCTCCATCTATTTGAGACTCAGTAGGTTCTAGTACGGGGTTCGACTATGGCATAGCGATGACACGCAATGCAAGACGTTGAAAAATTTACATGGTACACGAAGGCGGATATTTACGCAGACTAGT
>JAOTSA010000078.1 GCA_030247515.1 Sulfurimonas sp.
CCTATTACATGCATATATTTTTTAAAAAAGTAGGTAAATTATGGAAATAAGTTCTTCTTCAAATGTCATTACGATATCTGGCAACATCAAGAGTGTGGGTGATTATCAGGCAATTAAAAGTACTGTAGATGCCCTATCCACAACATACAAATCGATTGCTATCAACATAGTTGACTCACTCTCGATTACCTCTTCTGTTATAGGCTATCTAAACAAGCTTGTCCTAAAAGACAACATCGACATCCGTCTTTATGTCGGCAACGAGCAACTTTTGCAGCTTTTGGATGACTTAAGTCTTATCTCCACGTTCAAAGCACAAAGAGGTTTAAGATGACCATCAAGTATAAACTAAACCTTATAACAGCTATTGTCATCTCTTTTGCTCTTATCATTATTGCTATGGCGGCGTTTAAAGCACTTGACGACAGAACTACTATAACAAGGTCTCAAGACCTCAACGTGCTCTCGCAAAAGCTAAGTTTGCTCATCCATGAAACACAAAAAGAGAGAGGTGCGAGTGCAGGGTTTATCGGCTCTGGCGGAAAGCAGTTTGGCGACATCTTGCCAAAACAAAGAGCTGCCACTACAAAAGAGTATGATGCACTCAAAGAGTATATCGCAACGCTTGATTTGGCATCATTTTCTCAGGATTTAAAAAGTGAAATTGCCTCTTTACAGTCCGACATGGAGAGAGTGGGACAAATCCGTTCTCAAGTTGATGCACTCTCTATCGGTGCGAAAGATGTTGTCACATACTACACAGTCATGAATACAAAAATCTTAAATGTCGTCTCAATCAGCGCAAAAACAGCAACTTCCACAGAACTCATCAAAGCACTTGACGCTTATAGCAACTTTTTAAAATCAAAAGAACGTGCAGGGGTTGAACGTGCGGTTATGAGTGCGACTTTTGGGGCAAACAAATTTGCAGATGGGATTTTTGCAAAGTGGATTACCCTTATCGCCGAACAAGATGCCTATCTTGATGCTTTTTTGGCAATGGCAACAGAAGAGGCAAAAAACTTCTACAAACTAAAGATAGATGCACCCGTCATCGCTGATGTAAACAAGATGAGAGAGGTAGCAAAAGCGAAAGTGTTTGAGGGCAATTTTGGTATTGACAGTGTTGTCTGGTTTCAAACAATGACCAAAAAAATCGACATCTTAAAAGAGATTGATGATGAACTTGCAAAACAAAATACAAAGCTTTTAGAAGACCTAAAAGCTGCTTCCATTACAAACGCAATGGTTTCTATGGGTGGTTATCTTGCATTTGTTATTGCCATATTTATCATTATTCTTGCTATTAGCAGAGGGGTAAATAAGAGTGTAAGAAGCTCTTTAGATAAGATAGGATGCGTCTCTAACAACCTTGATTTGACATGCAACATCATAGTAGAGGGAACAGATGAGATTTCGCAAATCTCAAGAGCGTTGCATAAAATGATAGTTGCTTTTAGAGAGAGCGTGTATCAGGCAAAAGATGTCTCTGCTACAACTACAAACGAGAGTAAAATACTCAGTGATATTGTAGAACAGCTCACTAAAAACGGTGAAGTTGCAGACAAGAAAATCGGCAATATCAATCTCCTTGTCACAGAAGTTGGACATCGTCTTGATGCCATTGAGGAGTCATCCATCACGGTCACAGAAGATTTAAAGAACACCTTTAGCGTTTTAGACAACTTTGTAAATGAGCTGGATGCAGTTGTTCAAGCTATCGAAGAGGGGAGTCAAAACCAACAAGATTTGGCACTAAAAGTCTCCTCACTCACAGAACAGGCAAGAAATATTAAAAATGTCTTAGCAATCATCTCAGATATCGCAGACCAAACCAACCTATTGGCACTCAATGCAGCTATCGAAGCGGCACGAGCAGGAGAGCATGGAAGAGGCTTTGCAGTTGTTGCAGATGAAGTTCGCAAACTGGCAGAGAGAACACAAAGAAGCCTTAGTGAGATAAGCGCAAATGTAAACCTTATCACGCAAAACGTTATAGAGATTGCAGAAGAGACGCAAAAAACATCAAACAACATGAACAACATTGCAAACTCAGCGCAAGAGCTAATCGCTTCTTCTCAAGAGACAAAAGAGAACCTCTCTATCACAGCAAACAGGTCGCATGAAGCTATGCACCAAAGTACCTATATCGCAACAAAAACGAAAGAACTTATGGAGGAAATGGAACAAATCATTGAAATCTCAAGAAAAAATACAGAGCATAGAAACCTTGTCGATGAGGCTGCATCAAAACTCTCAATGGATGCGAACAGACTCCAAAGCGAGTTGAGCAAATTTAGAATTTAAATGCAAAACGATATTGATATCTCCGTTTTAGACTGTCTCAAATCTTTGACACTCTTATGTGTTGAAGATGACAAAACAACGCAACTCATCTACTCTTCCATCTTTCACGATGTTGTCAAAGAGATTATTTTTGCTGATGACGGACAAAAGGGACTGGAAAAATTTACCTCTCTTAAAGTTGATATTATCCTCACAGACTGCAACATGCCTCTGCTTAACGGTATTGAAATGATACGTAATATCAGAAAAATAGACACCAAGATTCCCATCATTCTTGTTACCGGCATACAAGAAGTGGATGTAATAATCGAAGCATTACAGCTTAATGTTACCAATTTTTTAAAAAAACCAATTATCACATCAGAGGTAATTCAAGCAGTTGAAAATGCAGTAAAAATCATAGTAGCAGATAGGTACCTCAAAGAGAAGCGTGAGAAAAAAATCAAAGAACTTGAAAAAAAAGAGAAGTACAACTCCTTTCAAAAGGAGTTGGCATTTGCCAAAGAACTCAACATCTTGAGAAATGATTTTTACTACCAAATGCATGAAAACAGCACGACAGCACTTATAGATTTTTTCTACAAACCTCTGGATATCTTAAGCGGGGATGCCTACAGTGCAAGAGAGATAGACAAAGATACGCAGTTTTATTTTATCATTGATGGCATGGGAAAGGGTCTCTCCGCTTCTCTTAGCTCCATGTTATTCACATCCTATATCAACCATATAGTCGATAAAAGAGTCGGCACATTTAACCTCCAAGAGACCATCAGCGCAGCCACCGAATACATAAAACCCATTTTGCTGGAAGAAGAGGCAATAGCCGCAGATTTTATCGTTATTGATTACAAAAATTTCATCATGGAGTATGCAAAATTTGCAATGCCCTCCTCTCTCATGCAGTCTAGTAATAACGAAATAATAAAAATCAAATCCAATAATCCTCCATTAAGCAAATACACAAACAGGGTAAACGTCTCCTCTTTGGATATCTCAAACAGCATCAAATTTCTTTTTTACAGTGACGGAGTTGTCGAAAACAGTGTACGTGAGAGAGGCAAAGTCTATGCAAACTACATAGAAAAAGATTTTTTATCCTCTTTTACAAAAGAGGAGTTGAGAGAAAAAATCCTTTGGAAAACAGAAGAACAAGAGGATGATATGACGTTTATCTTTATCAATCAGCTTGATTTTACTCGCAACAGTTCAATTGTTGAGAAAAGTTTTGCAACAAGTTTAGAAGCGGTAGATGAGGCAAATGAGTGGTACGTTGACCTCTGGAGTTCTCTTACAAATGACCATAAGCTCTCCTACAGTGCGGGCGTTGTTTTTTCTGAACTCTTCATGAATGCTTACGAACACGGCAATCTTGGGCTAGACTCACAAAACAAACATAACCTTATAGAAGAAGACAACTACTTTACTACTCTGGAAAAACTAGAAAAATCATGCGATAAAAAGATATCGGTCTCTATTAAAACCATACACTACAACCAAAACAGGTATATCACAACAACCATAAGAGATGAGGGAGAAGGCTTTGACACGCAAATACTAAGCACTATCTTTAGAAATAGAAAAAACTTTAACGGCAGAGGGGTTTATGTCTCAAGACAATCTTCACTTGGCATATACTACAACGCAAAAGGGACAAGTGTGCTTTTTTTACATAAAATTGAAAAGGGAAATTAGAAGGAAGAGGGTGCGAGGTGTAACAAAAGTTACACGCTCTTGACTACTGATGTTACGCACTAAAACGAACTTGTCCATTTTAGTGGCAGGGACTAAAGTCCCTACAGTTATTTATTTGCTAAGTGCTGCTTTTGATGCTGCCGCAACTGCACTAAATGCTGTTGCGTCATTCATCGCCATATCAGCAAGAACTTTACGGTCAAGTTCGATGCCAGCTCTGTTAAGACCATTGATAAATGTTGAATAGTTCATTCCATTTAAACGACAAGCTGCATTGATACGGATAATCCATAGCTTACGGAAATCACGTTTCTTTTGCTTGCGGTCACGGAATGAGTAGTACATTGAGCGTTCTAACTGCTCTTTAGCTTTACGGTAATGTTTGCGACGACCGCTATAAAAACCTTTTGCTAGTTTTAATATCTTTTTGTGTCTTCTTCTACGAACAACACCTGTTTTTACTCTTGGCATATTTTTCCTTTATGTTCTTTACCCAGTCACTTTTTTGTGTTCAGGGTGCCACGCATTTGGTGGTCTTGCCCAGAAATGGATTCTGGAGATGAAACAATTAACTAAAAATTAGTTAATCATAGCCTTTACATTTTTCTCATCAACTTTAGCAATCACTTTTGATTTATGCTGTGTTGTACGAGTTTGTGGATCTTGTTTTGTCAAGATATGGCTTCTAAACGCTGTTCCACGTTTTACTGTACCATTTTTCTTCACTTTGAAACGCTTTACAGCGCCTTTAACAGATTTCATCTTTGGCATCGAAACTCCTTTATAAATTGGAGCGCAATTATACCCAAATTTTTTTCAAATCAGCTATAATTTTGCTATGAATTCCATAAAACACATCAACAACGCACTTCAGGATTTAGACAAAGAGGTGGAGGCAATACTGCTTGACATGAGCCTTCCCATGAACGAAAAAGACAACCGTATGCTTCCGCTTTTACAACAAAAAAGGGTTTTGACACAAACGCTGGAGGATTTAACATACCTAAAAAATAATCCGCCTAAACCAAATCAAGCATGTGGGATATCTAAACATAGGAAAGACAAATAAAAATTGGAATAAATGATTTTGTTACGATTTGAGGAGTTTTCTCGGAGTACTTCTCTCCAGATACCTGCGGCACATAATGCACAAAGGCGTGCTGCTGTATTCCTACCCTGACACAGTACCCTTGGACACCATTGCACAGGTCTAAAGAGAAGCGGTGGAATTATACCTAAAAAATGCAAAAATGCAAAATTTTATGATAACGTTTCAAAAATTTACAAGCTATAGACGGATATCCAAGTTTTTAAAAGAACGGGAATCCGTCGAGCGCAAAAAATCAACGTTTTTTTTCACCTGTTGCATAGAAAGAAGTGTCTCATCTTTTAGTTTCTGCATCTGAGCTGTTGCCTCTTTAAGAAGATAAAAAGCTTCTTGTATCTCCCCCTCCTCTTTTAATTCAGGAACATCCCCAAGGAGTTTTTGAAGCGTTAGGACATCTTTTTCAACAATAGCGATTTTGAGCTTACGCATCCACATTTGTGGTCTCTCTCCACGCTTCAAGAAGTCCCTTGAAAACGTTGTTAACCTCATCAATCTTTGACTCATCTTTTTTTATATTTGCCAAATTTAAAAGCTGAATCTGGTAGTTGTATAGCCCCTCTAAATAGTAGGCAACTTTACCATGTTTAAAATCCAAACTAGCTATAAGTTCTGTTATAACCGCTATTGAACGGTTTATCCAATAAACTCTTTTTTCTATATTTCCATCTCTCATTGCTTTTTTTGCTTGTGCATTAAAGCGAAGAACACCCTCATACATCATCTCTATTAGTTTTTGGGGAGACTCTATTCCTACATTATTTTGTGAGTAGATATTGTAAGCGGTATTTCCATACATTTTAGACCCTTTTATATCATCTTTATTTTCTTGATTCATATGGAGCAAATCGGCTATTTTAGGATTTACTTTAGCTTTTTTGTTCTATTTTTTAACTATCCGACGACTGCGCATTTACTAGGTCTGTAAACATAGAAGAGACACTGTTGAGCTGTGTTATCACTGCATCATAAGTTGCAAACTGCTTTGCCATAATCTCATACTTAGATGTAAGTCTCGCAAGTGCTTTTGTTCTTTGCTCTGTTAAGTTCTCTATGTTATCCTCAAGCAGATTTTTATACTGATCCAGCGTTGCGTTGTACTTTGTGTATTCTTCAATCGCATCTTCCATCTCTACAAATGCACCATCAAGCTCTACTTCAAAACCATCACTATTTGTAAACGTCCCGCCTGCAAGAAACGCTTGTACATTAGCAGGGTTTTGGCTTAGCATCTCATTTAGTTTTGTTTTGTCAAGTTTTAAACTGCCATCATCATTTATCTCAATCCCATAATCCTGAACCCTGCCAACGCCTCCGCCAGCAGCTCCTATCATGTTAAGCATATCTGCTTTCATGGTTTTCATAATACTTTCGCCTGAAAAAACACCTCTCTCGTCCGCATTTTCACTTGATTTTGTATCTTTTACCACCTGATAAAGTGCGGAGTTATACTTGCTTATAAAGTTTTCTATCTTTGAGGCTATTTTGTCTGTATCCTGTTTTACGGAGATATTTGTCGTTCCCGCCTCTTTAAGTGTTATGGTAACCCCAGAGAGCAAATCATCTACAGTGTTGCTACTTCTGGTAATCGTAAGCGAGTTATACTTAAATTGAGCGTCCACTGCATCTTGAACATTTGTCATGCCAGATGTGAGTGATGTGTTGAGAGTTTCGCCCTCCCCTACCACATCAGTAATGGAGATTTCCTGTCCTAAACCGCTCTCTTTTGCACTCAAAAAGAGTCTAAAATCATTATCTGCAATCTGAACGATAGTCGCACTCACGCTATCTCCAGCTTGATTGTTAACCAAATCCTTAAGCCCCTCAAGCGTTGTAGCGGCATCATAGTCAATAGTAAATTCTTCGCTTCCCACTGTCAACTTAAGCTTCCCAGAACCAGTGGATATGGTTGATGTCTTTGCCGCAAATCCACCACTCTGCTCTATCTCTTTTGTCGCAAGATTTATAACCTCAATAGAGAAGTCCTGTACATCACTGCTCTCAGCTGCACTTACCGTTGCCGCATCTTCATTGCTACTACTAGCTATTCTTGACTCAAAAACACCATACTCACTCAAACTTTTCAAGCTTGATGCGACATTATCCATGTATGCGTTGATTATGTTAAAAGCATCCTGTTTTTTGGTCTCGGTCGTTTTTCTGGTATCTAGCGGCGTGACATACTGCGCTTGGTCAGCTTCTTTGAGCTGGTCAAGCAAATCTTGTGTCAAGACCCCACCACCTGCACCTAGTGAACTTATACCCATGACAAATCCTTTAAAAGTGAAACTGCGCTACTTTGTATCTATGAAGACAATATCGACACTAGAAGGATTTAGTTTAGCTTTTCAGACCTATAAAGCACCATATCTCAATCTATTTTAGTCTATTTGTTTTTACACTCTCTGATATACAACTCTTCCACTTTTGCCCTCGCCCACGCTGTTTTTCTAAGAAACTTCAAACATGAACTCATAGTCGGGTTTATCAAAAAACACCTAATGTCTATTTTGTTCCCCAGCTCCTTAAACCCATAACGCTCAACTAAAGTCTCTAAAATATGCTGCAATGTGACCCCATGCAACGGATTGTTTTTATTTTTTTCTTGTTCGTTCATTTTTCTTTCCTTTAGAGCCACTTTCAAATTCCCAAAATCACTTCTTAATTTAAGTTTTTTGGAAGTTTAAAAAAGGCTTGTTAAAGCAGAGTTTTCCGATGTTTTGAGTAAAATCATTTTACCACAAACAATCCATCAAACACGGAAAACTCTATGACAAACATTGTACCGACCCTCTCTAAAATGTCTCTTAAAATCCTTAATCTCTTTTACAAAAGGTGCTGACGAATAGCTGACGAAAATGATTTTTTTGATTTCTTAAAAAGTGTGTTTTGATTCGTTATTTAGGGGTGTTTAGAGATTTAAAGAAGTGGTGGACCCTCAGAGAGTATAAGCCCAGTATCCCAATACCCTTTTAAGTCCCATAAATAGGGCGTTTGAAGCATTTTTTTATCCTTTTTTTTGTTGTACAGTTGTTGCACAGTTGTATGACATTGTAAGCTAGTAAATCTTAAAAACACTTTTTAAATATCTGATAAAAACAGAAAAATATACTATAATATCAACATAAGAATTAACTAGTAAATTAATAAGGATTTGAAAAATGGTAAAGTATGCTCAAAATGAACTTTTTTCCATTACCGATTTTACAAAGCAAATTGGCAGTGCCATAGGCAGCATAAAAGAACACTCGTTGGAGAAGATAGGAATACTCAAAAACAACAAACTAGAAGCAGTTGTTATCTCAACCGATGAGTATGAAAGACTCAAAGAACTAGAAGAGCGATATGAACTGGTAGAACACACGCAGATATATAACCAAGTTTTGGAGCGTAAAAAAACTCCTGCTTCAGAGTATCTCACCATGCAAGATTTGGCTAAAAAATTTGATATTGACTTGAATAAACTATAACT
>JAOTSA010000079.1 GCA_030247515.1 Sulfurimonas sp.
GTTATATATCTATCAAAAAAATTTGTAGCTTCTCTATCATAAAGCTCCATTGTAATCATAAAAACGCCGTTATTTCTTTGTGTCTCACCAGACAAACTTCTTCTATATCCAACAACAGAGGAGATGGCTTTTAGCGAAAACTCATCTTTATGTTTTACAAGCTCCTCTTCTATCTCTTTTGAGATTTTATATGTCTCTTCAAGCGGAGTATTTATACTTAACTTTCCAGATATATAGAGAAAATTTCCGTCAAAATTTGGGAAAAACTGAAATTTCATAGACGTTGCTATAAAAACGGTTGAAAGAGGAATCACAATAAAGAAAAAGAGAAGCGATATCTTTTTGTAGTGCAAAAGACGCAAAATCACACTCTCATAAAAATTTTGCAAAGGCGTCCAGTTTACAACATTATTGCTTTTTCTTAAAAACTCATGTGCATGAAGTGGCAAAAAGAGAAAACTCTCCAAAAGTGAACCAAGCAAAATGATGATTACGGTAAGCGGAATCAGCATGATGAAAAGTGCCGTCTCCCCCTGCATCATAAAAATAGGCAAAAACGCCACAACAGTGGTAACCGTGGCAAGAGTGACAGGTAAAATCATCTCTTTTGTGCCTCTTATGGTCGCCTCATACCGCTCCATCCCCTCATCTATGTATCGCTGTATATTTTCACTTACAACGATTGCATCATCGACAACGATTCCTATGACTATAAGCGCACCCAAAAGTGAAACAACATTTATGGAGTAGCCCATATAGTAGAGACAGATGATACCAATGAGAAAAGAAAACGGGATTCCAAGCGCAACGATGATGGCAATTCTGAGATTTATAAGAATATACATCGATATAAAAACCAAAATCAGACCCAGCATAAGGTTTGAGATAATTATGTCCAGTCTCTCTTGAATCGGTTTTGAGTTATCTTCATAAAATGTAAACTCTGCATCTTTATAGCTTTTTTGAAGTTTTTCAACATAATCTTGAAGAGTTTTTGCCAAAACTATCGCATCGCCGCTAACTCCTTTTGAAATGGTAAGAGAGATGGTTTGTTTACCATTATACCTTGCCAAAGTGTCTGTTTGCGGATACTCTATGCTCACCTCTGCAATATCTGAGAGCTTTATGTACTTGTCATTTACGTTTAAAATGGCATCTCCATACTCATCCGCATTAGCCTTACCGTTTGCGGTTGACACAAATACAAAATTTCCTCTCTGTTCAATATCGCCTATGGGAAAGATATACGAGAGGTTTGAGATGGCTTTTTGCACTGCCGCATGGTCTAGCCCGTACGCTAAAATCGCCTCGGAATTTAGCTTTATGATCACCTCTTCATCAGAATCACCACGAATTAAAACTTCACTTATGCCATCAACTTTTGCTATTTTTGACTTCATATCTTGTGCGATAACGGTCAACTCACCAACAGAGAGGGTTGAAGAGGAGATTGCCAATTTTATAAGTGATTTTGTCTTTTCTAAAAGTGAAGCAACAGGCTCATTCATGTCGCTTGGTAAATTTTGTCTGCTTTGTGCAACAGAGTCTTTTACACGACTAAGTGTCAACTCTCTGTTTGCCCCCTTGCTCAAAGTCAAAACTATCGCAAAAGTTCCAGGCGTGATGGTAGTTTCACTCTTATCTATGCCGTTTATGTTACTAAGCGAATCTTCTATATCACGAACCGCCATTTTATCCATAGTCGTGGCACTCGCACCTCGGTAAGACCCCAAAACGCTTATCTTGTCAAGCTCCATATCTGGAAACATCTCTTTTGGGATGTTTATATAGGAGTGAACCCCCATAAAAATGACAAAAATAACAAGCGCATGATTTAATCTGCTGTTTTTGATAAAATACTCTATGATTTTAATCAAAAGAGACTCTTAAAGAAGCGATTTGATAACGTTGCTTACACCTTGATGCAGGTTGTAGCTGGAAATCGGAAAATCAAGATACTCATTCTCCAAATTTACCCTGTTTTTAGAGAGGTACGCACCAAGAATCGTCAAATCGACAGGAGTATATTTTTGGCACAATGTCTCATCAAGCTTTGTCCGAAGCAGAACTCCTGCCTCATTTGATTTTTGAATAGTAAAAGCGAGTGTTTTGAGGCTTACAAAATCAGACCATGAAAAAAAGAGTTCAGGCGTGAGCAAACCAACACCCTCTCCTTGAGGATTAAAAAGAAGACCATTGTCCCTTAGAGGCACTAAAACGCTCAAAATCGCCTCACTAAATGGGAGAACCTTGTCACTCCAAAAAGGAGATTCGTTTCTCTTTTGCAACTCACTCCCTAAAATTTCCAGAACTGCTTCTATAGTTGCGTTTTGAAAAAGCTTATAACTCTCTTGTTTCATCATAGATATCCGTTTTTTGCATCATTCTAATATAATTTTGCTTTATCGCCCATGACGAAACTATATAACTTCAACAACCACATCAGCAACTTCTATCACATCTCCACTGCGTATCTTTGCTCTCTTGCGCAACTCAATTTCGCCGTTTCTTTTTACATGCCCTTCAGCAATGATAAATTTCGCCTCCGCCCCGCTATCGACAAGGTCTAAAAGCTTGAAAAGTTTAAAAAGCTCTATATACTCTTCTTTGAGTTCATATCTCATAGATTATGCCTCTGTATCTAACACAGAAAAGCCAAAATCATACATTGCCTTATCGACAAGTTCCAATGCCTTTTTCATAGTTTCTTGTGAAATCTCTGGCAACTTACCTCCCCACATAGCTTCTGCTTCTTTAAATCCAGCAAGCATTCCCTCACGTCCAGCACGAAGCATCTTCTCATCGCCTCCAGAGCCATTGATAACAAAATCAGCGATTCTTTGAGATGTTTGTTCAACGCCAAAAAAGCCATCCTCCGCCACAAGCGCACCAGCCTCCTCACGAGAAAGCTCTGCGATAGGTTTTCCTGTATATCCTATATCTTGCAAAAATGTCTGAAACTCATCATACTCTTTTGCAAACATCTCCTCATCTTTAAAAAGCACATTTTGCAGGGATGCCGACTTAAACACCATCTCATTGGCACTCTTTTGTATCTGCTCTTTTATCTCTTTGGCTTCATCTTTTGAAATCTTCTCACTAAAGAGCGGCTTAACCTCTGAAGTATCTGTCGTTCTGCTTGAAAAACTCACATCTGGTCTAATCTGCATAGTAAATCCTTTCCCTACTTTAATTTAAACAACTATCGACAATTTACTGTTTTTTTAAAACTTTTGATTTTTCTGTGCAATTTATAAAATTTTAGTTATACTTCTGCTCGATGAAAGATTTTTGTGTGCGAGTTCATCTATAGTATATTCTGCTAGACAAACGACTCTCCCTTTATTTTGACTCCACTTTTTTTTAAAGAAGTGAATTTTTACCAAAGAGGTACTACACATGGCAGAATTGCTAGACGGATCAGTTAAATGGTTCAATGAAGAAAAAGGTTATGGTTTCATTCAACAAGCTAATGGCGGAAAAGATGTATTTGTTCACTTTCGTCAAGTAAACAGAACAGGTCCAGGTCGTGTTTCTTTGACTGAAGGTCAAAGAGTAACTTTCGAACTTGGTGAAGGTCAAAAAGGTCCTCAAGCTGAGAACGTAACACCTCTTTAAGGTTTACAATGCGGGCTTTTGCCCGTAAACTTCTACACTTACTTCACTCAAATACTTTTAAAAAAAACAAAGCTCTTTTTTACAAATCCATTTTTTTCATAAAAACAGTGTGCCTTTTCTCGTGCAAAACCTGATGACAAAACTATATTTTGGCACATTCCAATTTTTGCATAATCACACAGATACTCAAGCATCATCTCCCCATACCCTTTACCCCTATAGACCTCATCCGTCACCAAATCAAAAACAAAAAGATGTCTTTTGTCATAAAGGTTCGTCTGTATCACCACACCAGCATATGTTACAAGTTTGTCTCTCTCCATAATTCCAAACATTTTATAGTGCATAGACTGCATCTCATAAATCAAATCTTCAAATTCATCGTAGCGAAGTGATGTTCGAAGCTGTGAAACTACCTCGTAAGCCATCAAAAGTTCTTTCAAATCAAGCTCTCTTATCTGCATTGTATCGCCTCAAATTTTTGCACATATCATACCAAAAACGGCTTAGGCAGTAATTAGTTTTTAAACAACTATCAGGTACAATTGCGAAAAATTATAGGCTATACAGCTGCCTACCAAAGAGATAAATCATGGTAATAGTACAAAATCTAACAATGCGTTATGGAAGCAGAATCCTCTTTCATGAAATAAATCTTAAGCTTGACCGTCATAAAAGATATGGTCTTATCGGCGCAAACGGTGCTGGAAAAACAACTTTTTTAAAAATCCTCAGCGGACAAATCAACGAGTACGAGGGCGATATCGTTGTCGAAAACGGACTTAAAGTAGGCGTTTTAGGACAAAATCAGTTCGCTTACGAAAACTACACGATTGCAGATGCAGTTTTGTGTGGAAACAAAAGACTCTATGATGCCATCAAAGAGAAAGAGGAGATTTATGCAACAGGCGATTTTGAAGATGATGCCGTAAATGACCGTCTTGCAGAGTTGGAAGTTACATGCGTAGAAGAAGACCCAACATACGAGTATGATGTAAACATCGCAAAAGTTTTAGAAAATGTCGGGATTCCTGCAAGCCAGCATGGGGAGCTTATGAGTACGCTTGACAGTGCGGATAAGTTCAAGGTTCTACTTGCTCAGGTTCTATTTCCAAAACCTGATGTTCTCTTTCTCGATGAGCCTACCAACAACCTTGATATCCAGACTATCAGCTGGCTAGAGCATGAGTTGCAACGCCATGAGGGAACAATGGTTGTCATCTCTCACGACAGACACTTCCTAAATTCTGTAGTTACAAACATTCTGGATGTTGATTATCAAAAAATCCGTGAGTTTACTGGCACTTACGATGATTGGTACATCGCTGCAAATGTCATAGCAAAGCAACAAGAGCTAAACAACGCTAAAAAAGAGAAAGAAAAAGAGCAGCTAGAAGCTTTCGTTCGCCGTTTTAGCGCAAACGCTTCCAAAGCAAAACAGGCAACTTCAAGACAAAAACAACTTGACAAACTTGTTATTGATGATATAAAACCATCTTCAAGAAGAGACCCAAGTATCGTCTTTAAAGCAAAAAGAATTATGGGAGATGAGGCACTCATCATCAAAGGAGTTAGCCACTCTTATGGCGATAATGATGTTTTAAAAGATATCAATCTTAAATTTGAACCAGATGAAAAAGTAGCACTTATCGGCTCTAATGGTGTAGGAAAAACAACTCTGCTTAAAATCATTATGGAAGAGATGAAGCCTACTAGCGGCAATATTCATTGGGGTGCTACTATCGAGAATAGCTACTTCCCGCAAGATACGGCGGATATCATCAATGGCGATGGAACTCTTTATGACTGGCTAAGAGGGTTTGATTCGAAGCGTGACATTGCAGAGATTAGAAACTGTTTGGGGCGCATGCTCTTCTCGGGCGAACAACAAGAAAAGTCAGTTGTAAGCATCTCGGGCGGTGAAAAACATAGAATGATGCTTAGTAAAATGATGCTTGAGGGCGGAAACTTTTTAGTACTCGATGAACCATCAAACCACCTTGACCTTGAGGCTATCGTAGCTCTGGGCGAAGCACTCTACAACTTCAAAGGCAATGTTATATGTGTCTCTCATGACCGTGAACTCTTGGACGCATTTGCAAATCGTGTTATCGAACTCAAAGCAGACGGCACTTATATAGACTTTAAAGGCTCTTATGAAGAGTTTGCAGAAGCAAAAGACAATGGACGCATATAGAGATTTTTTAGGGCTAGGCATTGCAGGCAATTTTGCTCTGCATTTAGCTCAAGCTGGCGAGTTGGAAGATTTTAAAGAGATTATCACCGCTGACGATGCCGCTCCAAAAGGGATGTTTCCTTTTTATCTGCCAAAGCGTGTAACTGGGGCGAAAGAGGTTTTAAACACCTACCCTCTCTCAAGCTCTGCCATCAAACTACCTCCTCAAGAAGTAAATGTTCAAGCCGAACCAGAAGTCGCACTTATCTGCGATTTTGTCTATGAAAACAACAAGCTCTCAAAGATTATCCCAACCCATTTTGGCGCATACAACGACTGTTCCATAAGAGTTGCGGGAGCTAGCAAAATCAGCGATAAAAAAAACTGGGGCGAAAACTCCAAAGGAGTTAGCCAAAATCTTCTTAAGATTGACAAGTTCAGCGATGGCGGCATTATGGACAACTACTCCATCTGCTCCTTTTTAAAAAGAGCGGACAACATCCACGCATACGGCGAAGATGTGGAGCTTAAAGGTTATAGCTACTTTTATGAAAAACTGCTTGATTGGATGGTGGAACAGATAAATACGCAAGTCGATTTTGGACCATTAGAGCATTTGAGCAACTATATAGCCGCATGCAACTACCCAACAAAAGCCATCATAAGCATAGGCGCAACAAGATACACACCTTATGGGGAACACACTTTTTTACAAAATGGTGACGAGGTTATCATTATGCTCTACAACAACACAACAACAAGTCCACAAAAACTTCTCAAAATGGTTGAAGAAAACACCCATCTACCGCAAGAAACAAGCATCTTAAGACAAAAAGTCTGTTTATGAGCAGAGGCAAAAAGCTCGATATTTTTATCGGTGCTGAGATAGAAGATGGGTGGGCGGAAGTTGTCTCTCCTAGAAAAACAGAGATATCTAACGAGATTTTAGAGCCGCAAAAGCACTTTTTGTTCTTTAAAAAAGAGAAAAGGAATGGCAATACAGTAACTCTTGTAGGCGAATTTTACCTCACTCAAAATGATGCAGAAGCTACTCTAAAGACACTCAAAAAAAAGCTTGGATGTGGCGGTACACTCAAAGAGGGATGGATGGAGTTTCAAGGCGAACTCAAAGAGAAACTAAGACCACTGCTTCTTGAAAACAACTTTCGATTTAAACACGGACACTGATTTTTAGGCACTCTCCTCAACCTTATGAGAAGTTGCAGCACTAATATGCGTAGTTATACTGTATCTATTTCTTCCATTCTCTTTTGCATGATAAAGCATCTCATCGGCTCTTGTTATAAGAAGCTCCTCATCTAAAGCACCATCAGCTATACAGCTTGCTACACCGATGGAGATTGTTACATATTTATCTATTTTAGAACCATTATGCATGATTTCGCACGCTCGCACTGCACTGCATATAGCCTCCGCAACACTGGCACTGCTTATCTCTGACGTGTCTGTAAGTAAAACTCCAAACTCTTCTCCACCAAGCCTAAAGACATAATCACTCGGACGTTTTAGGATATCTTGAAAAACTGATGCAACTTTTTTAAGAACTGCATCTCCTTTTATATGCCCATACATGTCGTTATACTGCTTGAAGTAGTCGATATCTAGCATCATAAAAGTGATATATGTGTGGTTTCTTTTTGCTCTTTTTATCTCCCGTTCATAGACAAGATTAAAATATCTTCTATTGTACAAAGAGGTTAAAGAGTCTGTATAAGAGGCATTTTCAAGCTTTTTATTTGCAATTTTCAATTTTTTGGCACTCATTTCAAGAGCGTTATGATCTTGTTGGATACCTCTAAGAACATGGTAAGAGACGATTGTAACTCCCAAAATAACAAAAACCAGAAGCAATCCTAGCTTAAGTAACACAGAATCATATACACTTAAAAAGTTCTTTCGTTCATATTTTGCGACATCTATCTCATAATTGATAAGTTTTTTTATTACTTGATGAACATGTGTTACTCTTTTTTCCAACTGCACCATAGAGAGGCTTTTTACATCATGCCCATTTTCAAGTGCTTCTAAAATAGTTAGAAAAAACTTGTTTATCTCCTTGATTTCAGTTGTAACATAAGCAACATAAGCAAACTCTTCATCTCTCTTGAAGTGAGACTCGTAACTTTTCCACTCTTTGTCGATAATCGCAACTGCTCGTCTGATTTCTGATATTGCTTCATCTGGAGAGATTTGTTCCTCTTTTGCTTTATAAAGGGTACTTACAAGGCTGTCATGGTACGTTTGGAGAATGGTATTTAGTTCTATCACGGGAACAAATGAACCAAAATAAAGTGAATCAAGGTTTTTTTTCATAGCATTTATATTTACTGTTCCCATCATTCCAATGAGCAAAAGAGCAGCAACGAGAATGAAAAAAATCGAAAAAAGTTTATTTTTTAATTTTAACGTCTCTATAAAATTCATGGCTTCTCCAAAATTCTCTTCACATTAAAGCAAACACCATGCCAAAGCTCACTCTTTTATGCTAAAATTCAAATATTATGAAAAAAAAGAAGAAGTATGAATGACAAATTGAATCTTATCAAAAAGTTATCCTTTTTTAACTCACTAGATGAGGAACAGCTTAAAGTTATTGATTCTATCTCTAAAATAGCCTCTTATTCCAAAAATTCTGTCTTATATTATGAAAATGACATCAATAACAAAATATTTTTTCTTATCTCTGGTCTTATAAAAGTTTATAAAATTGACAAGTTTGAGAA
>JAOTSA010000080.1 GCA_030247515.1 Sulfurimonas sp.
ATGTTAATTAGAGATTAACAAAATGGATAAAAATGTTAGAAAATTTGCGAAAACTAGAAAAAAGAATCCTAAAAGAAGTTGCAGGTGAGTATAAAAGATATCTTTTTAAAACCATAGATTTCAACTCACAGATGATAGGGATAGTTGGGGCTAGAGGGGTGGGCAAAACTACCCTTTTGCTTCAGTATGTCAAAGAGCTAAAAGAGGCAAATGAGAGTTACAAATCGCTCTATTTTTCCTATGATTACCTACAAATGTAGGTATCAAGCTCATAGAATTAGCAGATGAATTTGTCAAAATCGGCGGTACATATCTCATCATTGACGAGATACACAAATATGAAAATTTTCCACTTGACCTCAAAGCGATTTATGATTTTTACCCGAAACTCAAAGTGATTTTTACAGGCTCTTGCGCTACTTCCATTTATAATTCACAAGCGGATTTAAGCAGGAGAGTCGTGCTTTACTCCATGAATGGACTATCGTATAGAGAGTTTTTGGAGTTAAAGTTAGGTACGCCACTGCCAAATTTTTCACTAGAAGAGCTACTTCAAAACCATATAAAAATAGCAGATGATTTGAGCGAAAAGTTTTTGCCGCTTGAACATATACAGGAGTACTTGACATACGGGTACTACCCTTTTTACTTTAGAGACCCAAACCAGTACCTAAGACAACTAAACGCCGTGATAAATCAAACCATCGATATAGACTTAGTAAATCTCGGGCTTGTCAAACAAAACTTTACAAACAAGCTTAAAAAACTTCTTCTCATCATCAGTGAGTCAAATCCGTTTGAACTCAACATCACAAAAGTAGCGGCAAACATCGAAGTGAGCCGTAACACTCTTTATGCGTATCTGCAACATTTAGACAAAGGCGGACTTTTAAATATCATAGGAAGTTCTAAAAAAGGGATAAGCAAGCTCTCTAAACCCGAAAAACTCTATCTTAACAATACAAATATTTTTTATACTTTTGCAACCGACGCAAAAGTAGGAACTATCAGAGAGACTTTTTTTGTATCGCAACTTAAGCATTTACATGATGTAGAGGTGTCAGACAAGGGTGATTTTATGGTTGATGGCAGATATATATTTGAAGTAGGCGGAGAGGGAAAATCGTTTGAGCAAATCAAAGATATCCAAAACTCCTACCTAGT
This sequence comes from Sulfurimonas sp., assembly GCA_030247515.1. Taxonomy (GTDB): domain Bacteria; phylum Campylobacterota; class Campylobacteria; order Campylobacterales; family Sulfurimonadaceae; genus Sulfurimonas. Next base: position 1,165 of record JAOTSA010000080.1, read on the forward strand.
CATAGATACGGATAGCACGGAGCATAAAAACAAAGTTCCGCTTTGGCTTTTTGGGTTTTTGTATTAGACTTGCAAACCAAAAATTCTATTAAAGTTTTATGTTACCGATAAGTTACCCTCTCTGTTCTACTCTTTCGTTTGAGCAAGAGTTTCTTGCTACAAAACACAAGGAGTCTCTTATGACTGTTAGTTCTAATTATAGTTCGTATGCATCATACGGTTCGTCCGCAACACAAATGGCAAAGCCCAATTTTGAGGAGATGGCAAAGGAGCTTCTAAACTCCATAGACAGCGACGCAAGCGGCAGTGTTGATTTGACTGAATTTACAACTGCTATGCAGTCATCTTCAAGCTCAAGCGATTCGACACTTAGCGATATTTTTTCAAAAATCGACTCAAACAGCGATGGGGCTATGAGCAGTGAGGAACTTATGGCTGCACTTGAAGCGAGCAAACCGCAAAAACCTCAGGGTAATGGCGAGATGATGGGTTCTATGCCACCACCTCCGCCACCGCCACCGTCTTCATCTGAGGAGTCGTCTGATGAGAGTAGTATAAGTGATGTCTTTTCGGCTCTGGACACAAACAAAGACGGCACTATTTCACAAGATGAACTGCTCGCCCTCTTAGGAGATGAGACATCCGACACCTCTTCTTCATCACAAGAGCAGAGTCAAACTAGAGATTTAAAAGATAAAATGCTTCAAAATATCCTCGCATACTACAGTTCCAACGAACTTACAACAAGCAGTTCGTCCCTTAGCCTCAGTGCTTAAAACAGTTGCCCTTTTTTTGGGCGGCTATAACATAAGAATTAGACCCTGAATCAAGTTCAGGGTGACGGAATGTTTTGTCATCCTGAACTTGATTCAGGATCTTTGGTTTACAAAAAAAATTATTACACTTTAAAGATATAATCCAAAACATGATAAAGATACTAATGATAGAAGATGATGAAGAACTAGCCATGTTGCTACAGTCACGGCTTATGAAAAACCAGATAGATACTACCGTGGCACTCACTCCGCTTGAGGGTTTAAAACTGTTTAAAGAGAACCGTTATGACTTGCTTATCCTTGATTTGTCGCTGCCTCAAATGGATGGTTTGGAGATTTGCCGCTTGATTCGCCAAGAGAGCAACATCCCCATTATCATCTCATCGGCTCGCTCCGACATGAGAGACAAAACAATCGGTTTTACCAATGGTGCCGATGACTATCTCTCAAAACCCTACAACCCAGACGAACTGCTCTTTAGAATCGAGGCGATTATGCGTCGCATCCATCCAGAGAGCGAAAAAAAGAGAAAGCTTTTTGAGAGAGACGAGAGTGCGAGGGAGATTACAAAAGAGTCTTTGCCGCTCAAACTCTCGCCCGCTGAGTACGAGATACTCTCTTACATGATGCAAAAAGAGAGGAGTGCCATCTCCAGAGAGGAGATGCTTCTTAATATCGTATCAATCCACTATGAAAGTTCGCTAAAAAGCATAGATGTTATGATGGGACGCATCCGCCAAAAAATCGGCGATGATATGAAAAATCCACGCTACATCGTCTCTGTGCGTGGGATAGGATATAAATTTGTCAATGAATAAAAACTCTCTTTTAAAACTTATTTCGCTCTTTTTTGTTTTTGTTTTTTTGCTTATCAACGCTCTTTTTTTTATGATGCAAGAGTCCCTTTCCGTGATGGAACAAAAGGAGCAGATGCGGCGGTTTTTTACTGCTCAAAGGTTGTTGCATGAAAAAAAAGAGGTGCCTCAAGAACTTATGATAGAGCCTGTAAGCGACATAGCGCAAGAGGAGTTGTTAAAAGACGGCACGCTTCTTTTGGAGTTGCCATTTGTAAAAATGGTGCTTCACAAAGAGAGGACATTTTTCTTAAGCGTGCCGCCACCACCACCGCCGCCACACAAAGAGCAACCTTTTTTTATGTCAAAACCAATGCCTCCAAAAGAGATGTTTGCGCCTAAGATACTAGAAGATGTTGCGCCAAAGAGTGCAGTTTCTATCTGGATGCTTTTTGCTTTTGCGGATTTGTTGCTGCTGCTTTTTTTCGCATATCTTGTAAAAAAACTGCTTCCGTTGTACCGTTTGAAAAATGCCATCAGAGGCTACAAAGAGGGAGATATTTCGCTTCATGCACCAACCGATATGCAAGATGAGATAGCCCAGATAACGACTGAGTTTAACCTTGTACTCAAAAAGATAGCCTCCATCAAAGAGGCAAGGACGCTTTTTATGCGCAATGTTTTTCATGAGCTCAAAACCCCGATAATGAAAGGGCTGCTTATCGTGGATTCCTTAAAGTCAGAGGTGAGAGCGCAACGGCTGCAGAAGATATTTTACAGGATGAGCTACCTGCTTGAGGAGTTTTCAAAGATAGAGAGATTTGGAAGCGGAGAGTGGGAGCTTCATATCAGCAAGTACCGTTTTGCAGACCTTTTGGAGGGTGCGTATGATATTTTGATGTGTAAAGAAGATGCGTTTGATGTCAGCATGGAAGAGGGCGGAGTTTTGAGCGTGGATTTTGAGCTTTTTTGCATAGCCCTGAAAAATTTGCTTGACAATGCGCTAAAGTATTCGCATACAAAACCGACTATTTGCTTCTTAGGGGGTAAAATTACCATTACAAACGACGGCGATGCGATTGAAGAGTCAAAGAGAGATTTTTCAAAACCGTTCAACCGTTCGTATGAGACATCAAGCGCAGGGCTTGGACTGGGGCTTTACCTCACCAACTCCATCGCTCAAAAACATGGTTTTGTATTTGCTTACAGATATGAGAATGGGATGAATATTTTTGAGATAGAGACAAAAGGGCAACGATGAAAAACGCTAAAACACTCTCTTTTTTACACTTTTTGCTTTTTGTTTTGCCACTAAGTGCGCAAGAAGCACAACTTCTCTCGCCCCAGAAGCGTGAGTTGTTGTTTCAAGAGCAAAACAGATACGAATCAGAGAATGAAAAACTAAGAAACAACTGGATAGCACCGCTAAATTTGGGTGCTTCATGGGGTTACGACAAGAGTTATCTTGGGGATTACGGTTTTAGTAAAAACAGCTCCGCTTCCATAACGCAAGATATCTTTCGCTCAGGGGGCATAGAGTACCAGATAGAGTATGCGGATGCCAAAAAAAGAGCGGATGCGATGGCTCTAAACTCCCAAAGAGCGGCGTTAAATGAAGAGATTTTTACCTCTGTTTTAAACTACAAAAAGACGCTTTATCAAAAAGAGCAGAGCGAGCTGACGCTAAAAAACCAAGAGATTGAGATTTTTATAAAACAGCAGCTTTACGATGCAGGAAAAGCCGATATCACGGAGCTAAACAATGCGCTTGTAGGGCAGAGCAGTCAGCTAAAGAACCTCGTTACTTATGACTACACACTTGCAAAACTCAAAGAGGATGTCGCAAAGATAAGCGACATAAACCCCGCTGATTTAGCACTTCCAACCCTCTCGTTAGTAAAAAAGGATAGTTTTTTGCAAGAAAATATCTCGCTTAGTTATGAGAAGCTTCACTTAGAGAGTCTAAGGGGACTTCACGGTGTGACAAAAAGCGGCTATCTTCCATCACTTAGCGTAAATGCAGATGTCGGATACAGAGAGTATGAGTCCAAAAAATATACAAACAGAGATGACGGCGCATACTACGGTGCAGGAATTGCGCTTAACATCCCTTTGGCGTACAATGCCCAAGCGACCATCCAAGAAGCACAGGCAACGCAGATGAAACAGTCTGCCCAAGTCGCCGACAAGCAAAGAGCCTTAAATGCTTCTTACGAACAGTCCCTTGCGCTGATAGAGAGTTACCGCAGGTACAATGAGGTAAGCACAAAAAATCTCTCTTTGTACGATGGTCTCATTAGTGCCATCAGTGCGGGCGTGGACGCAGGCACAAAAACGGGGTACGATTTGCAAATCATAAAAAATACAAGAGCTATAGAAGAGCTAAACATAAAAATAAGCGAGATAGATATGCAGCTAGAGTTGGCAAAACTCCATTTTTCACAAATTTCAAGTAAAGAGTAGCAGATGGCAGATAAGATAATAGAACAAACATTGGGTGTCGGTGCGCATAAAAAGAGAAGTTTTAAGATATATTTTATACTTTTGTCCATTTTGGCACTTACGTCTGGAGCTTTTTTTTGGTACAAAGCAAGCAAAAACAAAAATGAGATAGAGTACCTAAGCGCACCGCTTGAGAGAAAAACCATCACGGTTATGGTTGATGCAAGCGGAAACATGGAGCCGACAAACAGCGTTGATGTCGGGATAGAAGTCTCTGGAACGATAAGTGAGGTTTTGGTTGACTACAACCAGCATGTCAAAAAAGGGGAGATAATGGCACGTCTGGATACCGTCAAACTCTCCTCAAAAGTGACAAGCTACCAAGCCGCACTTGCAAAATATGAGGCAAACGTGGCAGAGGCAACGGCAACGCTTACAAAATCAAAAAACGAGTGGCTTCGAGTTGAAAAGATGATAAAAGCGACCAACGGAGGCTACCCGTCAAGACAAGAAGTTGACAGTGCATACGCCGCTTACGAGCTTTCACTTGCCTCTTTGGAAGTTGCAAAAGCAGGACGCAATCAGGCAAATGCAGAGCTAAAAGCCGCACAAGACGACCTTAAAAAAGCCGTTGTTGTCTCGCCCATTGAGGGTGTAGTTTTGGCAAAAAAGGTAGAAGCAGGGCAGAGCGTTGTTGCGGCTATGACTGTTCCCGTTCTCTTTAGTTTGGCGGAAGATTTAAGAAAGATGAAAGTGATAGTGAGTGTCGATGAAGCCGATATCGCCGATGTAAAAGAGGGGCAAAGCGTGGAGTTTAGCGTCGATGCGTACCCGCAAAAAACATTTAAAGGGGTTGTGACACAGTTGCGCCTAAACTCGCAGATAGTCAACGGCGTTGTTACTTACGATGCCGTTGTAAATGTGCAAAATCCAGAACTGCTGCTTCGCCCAGGGATGACTGTTTTTGCGCATATCGTTACCGATGTCATAAAAGATGCGCTTGTCGTCCCAAATGCGGCACTTCGCTTTACTCCGCCGATGCAAAAAAGAGATGCTTTGGGTAAACATGTATGGGTTTTACGAGAGAACAAACCATCTAAAATTGCACTCAAAGTCGGAAAAAGCGATGGAAGTTTTAGCGTTGTAGAGAGTGTGGAGCTAAGTGAGCGTGATACGGTTTTGGTGGGAATCAAAGAGCCATGAGAGAGCAAAAGTATGTCATAGAGCTTCAAAATGCCACAAAATCATACGGAGAGGCGGAAGCAAAAACATTTGCTATGCAAAGCGTCAATCTTCAGGTAGAGCATGGAGAGTTTTTGGCAGTCATGGGTCCTAGCGGTTCAGGAAAATCAACCACCATGAACATCATCGGCTGTTTGGACACGCTAAGCGGCGGAGAGTACCTTTTTGAGGGGGTAAATGTCGGTTTGCTCTCGCAAGACCAGCGTGCGCTTTTGCGCAGAAACTACATCGGATTTATCTTTCAGGGATTCAACCTGCTAGGAAAAACAACCGCCGTTGAAAATGTCGAACTTCCGCTTCTTTACCGTGGCTATGGCGTTCATGAAAGAAGAGAGATGGCGATGGAAGCACTTCGTAGCGTGGGGCTAGAACATGTCGCACACCACACACCAGGCGAACTCTCAGGCGGACAGCAGCAAAGAGTTGCCATCGCCAGAGCTATCGTGACAAATCCGCTTATTTTGCTAGCAGATGAACCCACAGGCAACTTGGATACCGCAAAAAGCATCGAGATTATGGAACTTTTGCGCTCTTTTAACAAAGAAAAAGGGATTACCGTTTTGATGGTAACGCATGAGATGGATATGGCAAAGTACGCCTCAAGAAGAGTTTTTTTCAGAGACGGAAGCATAGAGAGAAGTGAAGAGGATAGTTTATGATTTGGAACGCTTTTTTACTAGCCCTTCGTGAGATTCGTAGAAGTGCTTTGCGCTCGGCACTTACCACGCTTGGCATCGTCATAGGCATAGCCTCCGTTATCGCTATGGTTATGCTAGGCGACGCTACGACGGCGTACATCACGCAAAGCATCTCAAAACTTGGGACAAATATGCTTATCCTTGTTCCGGGGCAAAAACAAAAAGGTCCTCCGGCAACAGACTCAACGGCAAGAAGATTTACGCACAGTGATGTAGAAGCCCTTAAAAAAGAGCTTGCAAACATCCGTGGTGTCGCACCGATTGGCTCAAGCCAGATGCAAGCCGTTTATGGAAACAAGAACTACTCTACAACGGTGGACGGGAGCGACAACGACTATTTTGTCGTCAAAGATTGGGTTTTTGCTTCAGGAAGAGAGTTTTCGTCCATAGAGCTTCAAAACGGAAAAGCGGTATGCGTTATCGGCGAGACCATACGAAAAGAGCTTTTCGGTACGCTAAATCCAGTCGGAGAATCCATCCGTCTTGAGAGTTTTTCATGCGAGGTTGTCGGTTTGCTTGAAGCAAAAGGTGCGGCAATGTTTGGGATGGATCAAGATGCCATCATAGTCACGCCCATCCGTATGTTTCAAAGACGCATCAGCGGAAAAAAAGAGATTGCAAGGATGATTATCTCGGCAAACTCATCATCTCATATAGAGAGTGTCAAAGAAGCCGCCACCTCTCTTATGCAGGAACGCCGCAAGGTAAGAGCGGGAGAAGAGAGCGATTTTAATCTCCATGACATGCGTGAAATGGTACAAACCCTCTCCTCAACAACGCAGATGCTGACCGTTTTGCTCGGAGCAGTTGCAGCGATTAGTCTGCTTGTGGGCGGCATAGGCATTATGAACATCATGTTAGTCTCCGTCACAGAGCGAACCCGTGAGATAGGTATAAGGCTTGCCATCGGTGCGCTTGAGAGAGAAGTTTTGCTCCAGTTTTTAGTCGAAGCCATAGTCCTCTCATCTCTTGGCGGTATTTTGGGCATCATCATCGGCGTGGGTGCGGGAGTGGGCATATCGTTTTTCTTTGATTTGCCGCTTATATTTAACACTTTTATCGTCATCGTTGCATTTTTATTCTCAACTATGGTCGGCGTACTCTTTGGCTACTTTCCAGCCAGAAAAGCAGCACGCCTCAACCCTATCGAGGCATTGCGGCATGAGTAGGGTTGGAGAGAAAAATTTTGAATCGATAAGAGTGTTTGGCACTCATTCTCTACAGGAGCTTGGGGAAATTATTTGTATTTTTTATCTATCTCTTCATTGTTTTGCAATTTTTTGATGATATTTTTGAGTTCCTCAAAATCTTCATTTTTGTATCAAAACAAGACAATAAAGGTGTATTTTATTTTTTATTTTAGCAAACAAAAAACAAAAGACACCCCTAAAAAC
>JAOTSA010000081.1 GCA_030247515.1 Sulfurimonas sp.
CAATAATAGCGATAATTATAATTTCGCCAAGACCCATACCAAACATAAATAAATCCCCAAGTTGTAATTGCGGCAATTTTAGCTAAAAAAAAATTAAACTATGATATAAAAAGAGCAATTTCATCTGCTAAGAGATACTCGGTGTTGTAAAAAGTATCGTTTTGAAAGAAGAGTTTTTTCTCAGCAACCAAAAGATGCGCTCTTTGAAGTTCTTGTGTGTTTAGTGTCTCTTGAGCGATACCGATACAAGAACGCAGCCCTAAAAATAGCATTTCTAGTTTTGTATCCTCTTTTGAGAGTATCTCTTTGTGGATGTTAAGCGGGTTGTTGATATAGGCTTCAACATCTGTGGTTGGGTAAAATCTCTCTTGTCCAAGTTTGCCTACCGCTCCGCTTCCAAGCCCGATATACTCTTTGTACTCCCAATATCCAAGATTGTGTTTGCTTTTGTATCTGCCAAAGTTGCTAATCTCATACTGTTCAAATCCGAATGCTTTTATCTTCTCAAAAAGCCATGTGGTAAGCTCTAATCTTTCGTTTGACATTTGTGGTTTTGATGCAAAAGGTGTTCCCTCTTCAATGGTTAGAGCGTAAGCACTGATATGGTTGATGGGGAGAGTAAAAGCTGTGTTTATATCCTCTTGCAAAAGCTCTTTTGTGTCTCCAAGTGTAGCGTAAATAAGGTCAAGCGAGATATTTTCAAATCCTGCTTCTTTGGCATTTAAAACCGCCTCTTTTGCTTGAAGCGGAGAGTGCGCACGGTTTAGGAGGCGCAACTTCTCTTTGTTAAAACTCTGTACCCCAAAACTGATGCGATTTACTCCAAGTGCGTGCATTCCAAGAAGCCACTCTTTTGTTGCACTGTTTGGGTTTGCTTCGCTTGTTATTTCGGCATCTTTTTTTAGGTAGGGTTTGAGTTTTTCAAAAAGTTTTTTGTAGAGTTTTGGTTCTACCGTGGAGGGTGTTCCACCGCCTATAAATAGAGTTTCGATGGAGTTTGGAGTGACGTTAAAACGCTCTAACTCAAAGTCAAGTTGAACTAAGAGAGCTTCCATATACTTCTCTTTTAGATGAAACTTGTCCACATAGGAGTTAAAAGAGCAATAGTAACACTTCGAGTCGCAAAATGGGATGTGAATATAGAACAACATCTCTTATTTTGAGAGGTTGCTAAGTGTTGCGATGATTTCATCCATTTTATGGCTTATAAGGCTAACATCATCAGAGATATCGTTTACCTCTCTTGCGTTTCTGTTGAGAGTATCAGAACTCTCAGCGATAGACTGGATAAGGATATTTGTTGTTGCAGAGGTTTCGGCGAGACTTTTTTGTGTTCTCTCTGCAAGTTTGCGTACTTCATCGGCTACAACGGCAAAACCACGACCATGTTCACCAGCACGTGCGGCTTCGATAGCGGCATTAAGAGCCAAAAGGTTTGTCTGTTCTGCAATGTCGCCGATAGTTGCCAAAATCGTCTTTGTCTCGTTTGCGTTGGTTACAAGTGTTTGAAGTCCCTGTACCATGTCATCCTCTTTTTGCGCAATACTGTGGATGCGCTCTACCGCATCGCCAATCATCCCTTTAAGCTCTTTGATGGTTGAGTTCGTAATCTTTGCGATAGTTTCATTGAGCTTTTTAGAGGATTCGACTATTGTATGTTGGCTCTCATGGTTTTTTTGCTCCATCGTTTGAAGTGCTTCTCCAAGAGAGTTGATATTGTTGAGCAAATCAGCCATTTTAGCCTCAACATGTACTTGACTTCTTGTTGTAAAAAGCCCTTGTGAAAATTTTTGAAGCGTTGCAGTAGCATTGTCAATATTTTTTTCAGAGGAGTCAAGCATGTTGTTAAGACTATTGCGCAACACATGAACATAAGGTGTTTTTGAGTCAGAACCGATTCTGCATGAGTAGTGTCCTTTTGCCACTTTGTCAGCCAAGAGAACCATCTCGCCTGCAACTTTTGTGTCTTCTAAAACAGAGTTTTGGTATGCGGATACTATTCTATTGAAGTTTTCTTCAGTTTCGTTGGTTGGGTTTTCGTTGAGTTTGATTTTATTTCTTTTAAACTCCATCATCTCGATGAATTCTAATCTCTTTTGGTTTAAAACATTAGAGTTTCCATGTGAAGTCACAAAAGTGTTGAGTGAAAAAACAATCCCAAAAGTAAGAACTGCTACCACAGCTTGAATAACCGCTGAATCTGTTAAAAAGAGAGATGCAATTAAAACTGCAAAAGATAGAGCGATAATACTGTTTTTTGTTATGTTATTCATGAGTAGTTCCTAATTTAATGTACTATAGAGTGCTTGTGCTTCTGCTATCTCTTCAGTGGATGGTTTTCTTCTGCATGAGAGGTAAGTTTGCTCTTTTCTTGTTGCATCATACATTGGATAGACCGTTGCGTAAACCCAGTAAAAACCACCGTCTTTGGTCATGTTTTTGACATAACCGTGCCATACTTTGCCATTTTTAATGGTCTCCCATAACTCTTTAAAAGCCGCTTTTGGCATGTCTCTGTGACGCACAATATTATGAGGTTTTCCAACAAGTTCTTCAAGTGAGTAGCCAGCAACCTTGCAAAAATCATCATTTGCGAAGAGAATCTTTCCTTTTGCATCGGTTTGAGAAACTAAAAAATCATCATTTTTTAAGACATACTCTTTCATTTTTTATCTCTTTTTTTTTGGAATGTGTCGCAATTATAGCATTTAAAAGAGGTATTATATTGCAAATTAGTTTACTTTAAACCCATCTTTTGTACAATTGCGATACTAATTTAGGAATTGATAATGAGCAAAAAAGATTTGTATCGTCCAAATGTTGCGATGATTATTGTACCAAATAATTATCCAGATTCTAGGGAAATTTTCTTGGCACAAAGAAATGATTTGCTTGACGTTTGGCAGTTTCCTCAAGGTGGCATTGATGAGGGTGAAGAGGTTCTTGAGGCTCTTTTTAGAGAACTCAAAGAGGAGATAGGGACTGATGATGTTGAGGTGATTGCGGAGTTTCCTGAGTGGATATCGTACGATTTTCCTCCAAAGATTGCCCAGAGCATGAAGCCTTTTATAGGACAAAAACAGAGATATTTTTTGGTTAAACTAAACGAATGTGCAACCATAAATATAGAGACACAACATCCTGAGTTTTGCGACTATAAGTTTGTAGATGTGGATGATGTGCTTCATCTTAGTGCAAGTTTCAAAAAAAATGTATATGAGAGTGTGATAAGTTATTTCAAAAAAGAGGGATTATTGTAGATGTTAATAGTTCAAAAATTTGGCGGAACGAGTGTTGGTGATTTGGAGCGTATCCAAAATGTGGCAAATCGTGTAAGCGAGACAAAAAAAGCTGGAAATGATGTTGTGGTAGTTGTTTCTGCTATGAGTGGTGAGACAAATAAGCTTGTAGCGTATGCGGAGCATTTCTCAAAAAACCCTGCACGTGGCGAGGTGGATATGCTGCTAAGCTCTGGCGAGAGAGTTACCGCTTCACTTTTGGCGATTGCACTGAGTGAGATGGGATTTCCTGCGGTTTCTATGAGTGGAAGAAAAGCTGGCATTGTTACTGACAATATCCACACAAAAGCTCGCATAGAGGAGATAAATCCTGCTGCTATGAATGAAGCACTCAAAGAGGGCAAGATAATAGTAGTGGCTGGATTTCAAGGGGTTTCTCAAGACGGCAACGTTACTACTTTGGGGCGTGGCGGAAGTGACCTCTCAGCGGTTGCCATCGCTGGTGCTATCAATGCGGATTTGTGTGAGATATATACAGATGTGAGCGGGATTTTTACAACTGACCCACGCATCGAACCAAAAGCAAAAAAACTCAACGAAATATCTTATGATGAGATGCTCGAACTTGCCTCTTTGGGTGCAAAAGTGCTTCAAAACCGCTCTGTTGAGCTTGCAAAAAAACTCAACGTAAACCTAGTTACAAGAACAAGCTTTACCAATGAAGAGGGAACATTAATCACAAAGGAAGAAAATATCATGGAAAAACCATTAGTTAGCGGAATTGCACTCGACAAAAACCAAGCACGTGTTTCACTCATAGGTGTAAAAGACAGACCAGGAATCGCATCGGATATCTTTACAAAACTCTCAAACAACAACGTCAACATCGACATGATTGTACAAAATGTAGGGCATGACGGCAAAGCAAATATGGACTTTACTGTTCCTAAAGGCGATTTGAATGACGCAAAAAGTGTTGTAGAGTCATTTGTAAAAGATTCTGAAGTGGATGCGGTCTCTTACGATGAAAATATCTGCAAAGTATCTATCGTGGGTGTTGGGATGAAGTCACATACTGGTGTTGCGGCAAAAGCGTTTGCAACTATGGCGGCTGAAAACATCAATATCAACATGATTTCAACATCAGAGATAAAAATCTCTATGATTATCGCAGAAAAGTATGCGGAGCTTGCAGTAAGAGCTTTGCATAGCGCATACGAACTCGACAAGTAGTCTTATGCAAGAATTTGCTCAATGGAGTTTGGACGCTATCAGAGAAGAGGGCGGCTGTTTTAGCTGGGTAGAAGAGCAGCGTTTTGACTGGACGACGACCACTTCTCAAGCATTGGAGCAGATTTTAAGCGGCAAAACAATTATCCTAGTTACGGATGAGAAGAGAAAGTGGTTTGAGACCTATCTTTTGGATTTTTTAAACGCATCATTGATGGAGAGACCGCTTCTTCCCATTGTCAGTATTGATAGCATCTATAGACACTATAACAACGTAAGCGGCGGTGAGATGATTGATGCGGTTGAAGATATGATTTCTCTTGCGCATAAAGATGAGTACTTTTTTTGGTACATCGGCAGGGGTGATGATAAAAGAGCGGATATCGCAAAGAGGAAAGATACAAGTTACTTTTGGATTTTTGATGAAGAGTACCTAAACGCATTTCACCTCAAATCCTATGATAAACTGCTTGATATAAAGCTTTTGCAGCTCTACCGTCTCTTTAACGCATCTCTTAATGCGGCGATGTTTGGAGAGGTTGATGTCGGAGCTTGATTTTACAAAGAGCCACATCATCATCACTCCAAATATAGAAGCTGAGTTTGAACAACTCAAAAATGCACTCAAACCAAAAAGGGTTGTGGGTTTTATGGAAGATGAGTTTAAAATTGAACACGCAAAAGCGGCGGTTGCAGAGGCATACATAAGCGAATCAGAGACAAAATACATCATCTTATGCGCAAACCATTTCAACGCTATCTCTCAAAACTCACTTCTAAAAGCACTTGAAGAACCTCCTAAAAATATAGAATTTATCATCATAGCACCTACAACGTCCAACCTCCTTCCCACAGTTCGCTCTCGCTTGCCGATACTTAAAAAAAAGGGTGAACGAAAGATACGGGAGTTTCCTTTTTCTCTCTCCAAGATAGAACATAAGGAAGTTTTTGATTTTTTAAAAATGGCTTCAAAAATAGGCAAGAGTGAAGCGCAAGAACTGATGGAAGCACTTTACTACAGAGCAACGGTTGTTGATAAGCTTCTGCTCTCTAATGCACAACTTGAAAATTTTGACAGGGCTTACAGGCTTTTGGAACTAAATGCAAGACCGCAAAGCATTTTTGCGCTTTTGTTTATGGGGTTTATGAATGGAAATTGAAGTTTTATCACGTGACACTTTAGTAGAGAAGTATCTTAAAAATCTAAAAGTAGATGATGGCGGTGTTGCTATCATGGCATCCAAAGCGGCACATCATCTCATCCTTTTGCGAAATTTGCATGTCGGGGCGGCAAATATCTTGAAGCAAGATGCGCTGAGCGTGGGTGCTGACTTGGCAGTGCCTCGGGGAACTGTTATCGCAAAGACGCCATTTGTAGATGCGCTTCTTATCGCAACATCAAGACAGCTTCAAACGTTGAGCAAAAAAGAGCTTGCACAGCCTTTTGGACTCAAAGAGGTGGCGAAAAAACTTCAAGAGATTTTACGAGTAAAAAAGCCTTCAAAAGTAGAGGTAATGGGTGTTATCAATGCCAATGACGATAGCTTTTTTTCTGCCTCTCGCTTTAAGCAGAGTGGTGCGATAGAGGCTATAAGAGGTATGATTGCCGATGGTGCGGACATCATCGACATAGGTGGTGTCTCTTCTGCTCCAAACTCCAAAAAAGTAACAAAAGAGGAAGAATTGGGGCGTGTAAAACCGATTCTTGATTTGATTCAAGATGAAAAACTTTATAAAGAGGTACAATTTAGTATAGATAGCTATGAGCCACTTGTGATTGAGTATGCGCTTAAGTCTGGTTTTAGTATAGTCAATGACATAACTGGACTTAATGACGATGAGGTGTGTAAGCTCTGTGCAAGCAGTGGTGCAAAAGCGGTAATTATGCACATGCAAGGTACGCCGCAGACGATGCAGGAGCGTCCAGAGTATGGGCATGTCTTGAGTGAAGTTTTTTCATTTTTTCAAGAGAGAATAGCAAAAGCTGCCTCTTTTGGTGTAGAAGATGTTGTTTTGGATGTTGGCATAGGTTTTGGCAAGACGCTAGAACATAACTTGATGCTACTCAAACATCATGAACACTTCCTCTCTCTTGGAAAACCGCTTCTTGTCGGTGCTTCAAGAAAATCGATGATAGATAAGATTTCGCCATCTCTGCCGCATCAGAGGCTTGCAGGCACGCTGGCTTTGCATCTTGAAGCGGTAAAAAATGGAGCTTCGATAATTCGGGTGCATGATGTTTTTGAGCATGTGCAAGCTCTTAAGGTACAAAAAGCATTAGATACTATATAAGGTAAAAGATGAGATTTCCAACAGTTGGTGAAATAGCTACAACAAAAGTTGTCACAGTAGATAAAAACGATACTCTTTTAAAAGTTATTGATGTGATGTGTCTTCATGGGCATAGAAACGTTATCGTGGTTGACGGATGTTGTTTTTATCTTCTTAGCATCAATGATATCTTAAGTGCAAAAATGCAACAACCCCATCTTGACAAACCAGTCGGTTCGTTAGAGCTTGCTAAAATCCCAACGGTATATAAAAATGAAAATATTCTCAGTACTATTGAGTATCTTAACTGCAATTTAGAGCATATCTGTGCTATCAATGAAGATGGAACGCTTCATGGACTTTTAACGCATACGGACATTACAAGCAGTATAGACCCAGATACACTGATGAAGAGTTTTTGTTTGAATGATTTTTTAAAGCTTGGAAAAAGAGTCAAGTGGGTAGCCAAAGATATAAAAACATCTACTGTTTTAAATGAGATGATTATCAATGCAACTGATAGCGTGATGATAGTGGATGACAAAAAACCAATTGGTATCTTTACGACCAAAGATGTTGTTAAAATTATAAGAAAAAATTTAGATATAGAAGCTCCAATCAGTGTTTACATGTCCTCGCCAGTGGATACGCTTAACAAAGAGAGCAGTGTCAAAGAGGCACTTGATTTTTTAACAAGCAAACACTACAAAAGAGTCATTGTTGTTGATGATGATGGCTATTTGAGTGGTATGATAACGCAAAAAGAGCTTATCTCTCTAGCTTACTCAAGATGGGCAATGCTCACGAAAGAGTATCAAGAAGAGTTGAGCAAAATCAACGAATCTCTTATAAAAAAGAACTCACAAATAGAGCATTTGGCATCACGTGACCCGCTTACAAATCTATATAACCGCTATAAGTTTTCAAAACTTTTTGAACTCTCACAAAAGACAATGGTTGAGAGAGAGGGAGAGATGTCGCTTGTTATGGTGGATATAGATTTTTTCAAAAAAATTAACGATACTTACGGGCATGGCGCAGGAGACAAAGTGCTTGTGGGAGTTTCTGGACTCTTCTTGTCACTTTTGCGAGAAGAAGATATCGTATGTCGCTGGGGTGGAGAGGAGTTTATCATACTGCTTCCCTCAACAAATGTGCAAAACGCCATCTCTTTATCTCAAAAACTTAGAAGACGCATTGAAACCATGGCAATAGACGCTCTTTATAAAGGGCACCTCTAAAATCCACCTTTACAGTAGCCTAAAAGCACCCACTTCATTTTTTTATACCCTCAAGGGGTACCTAGACTTTTCTTGAGTTTTATT
>JAOTSA010000082.1 GCA_030247515.1 Sulfurimonas sp.
TGATTTACCTACAAAACAAGAAAATTTAGATTTAATCCACAAGATAAAAGAGTATCCCATCTGGCTAAAAGTTGGGCTTCGTTCTTACATAAGAGACGGGGAAGAGTTTTTAAAAGATATCAAAAAGATAAATCCAGATTTTAAGATATTTTTGGATCTAAAGCTCTATGACATACCAAACACGATGGCGGATGCGGCGGAGTCTATCATGGGGCTTGGTGTGGATATGTTCAATGTCCATGCGAGTGCTGGAAAAAGAGCCATGCAAGAGGTCATGGGAAGGTTACAAAAGTACGAAAACCGCCCTATCGTTTTGGCAGTTACTGCTCTTACATCTTTTAGTGAAGATGAATTTAAAGAAGTTTATGAAGGCACTATTGCACATAAGGCAGACCAATTTGCAAAAGATGCTTATGAGAGCGGGCTTGATGGGGTTGTCTGCTCTGCTTATGAGAGCCTCTCTATCAAAAATATAACAAATGAGAAGTTTATGACACTTACACCGGGGATTCGCCCTTTTGGCGAGGATGCGGGTGATCAGCAAAGAGTGGCGGATGTTGCCTATGCAAAGAGTGCGGATGTAGATTTCATAGTAGTAGGACGCCCGATTTACAAATCGGACAACCCAGCTTTGGTGGTTGAGAAGATTTTACATACGCTTTAGGGATATTCTTAAGTACACGTACTTGTTGAGAATATCAAAAATGAATGCTTTTTAATTGTAAATTGGCATAAATAATGCTACTATTTCCAAAATTTCGGTGGAGAGTAGGGTAGGAATCATGAAGCATTTTTATGCTATCAACATCCAAAATGAGTATGCTACCGTTCTTTTTGTAAAGAAAAACGGCGATTTTTTTGATATTGTCGAACAGCAGGTACTAGAACTCTTTGAATTAACTTCTTTTTTAGAGAAGAAAAAATCTTTTTATATAACATTAGAACAAAATGAAGTTATTGATGAAAAAATCTCTATTGAAGAAATTATCAAAAATGACGATGTCATCGGGCATCTCATCATTAAAAAACTGCATGATACCAACATCAGAGGTAAGACTCTTTTTAACTACCACCCACTGCCAAAAAATGAGAGTGATGAGAAGATAACATATCAAGTTGACGGTGTGTTTGAAGATGAGTATGTTAAAGCACTCAACCACATCACGGCACAACATGAGATAAAGAGTGCCACTACAAACAAATTTTCTCTCTTTGGCATCTCTTGCGAATGTATAAAAGAGAAGAGTTTTTTCTCTATCCATACGCAAGCAAACAAGATAACAACCATAGCCATTCACAACAACGAGCTTCTTTTTAGCCGTGTAAATACAATCGTAGCAGATAATGCAGATATAAGAAAACTAAACCTTGTTCAGGAGATTACACAGACTATCTCTTATGTGCAGCAGCACTTTAGAGAGATAAGATTTTCTGTAGTAGTTCTTAGCGGTGCACTCTCCATAGATGATGTTATTACCGACCATATCTATATGTCATCAAACCTTCCCATAGCAGTTCTTTATCCAAACACTTTTATAAGAGGTTTTGAAGCAGAAGAAGCACAGCACTATATCTACTCCTTGGGAAGCTTTTTTGTTCCCAAAAAATCGCAATTTATGCCACAGCAGATTTTGGCAAAAAAACAGTATTTGCTTGCCTCTAATGCACTTCTCTTTTTATCATCTGCCGCAGTTTTTGTAGCTCTTTTTTTTGCTTTTGAACAGTTAAGCTCTTATATGGATGCGCTTGAACGTTATGATGCCACCAAAGAGAGGCTTCAAAGAGTTATACACTCTACAAACACCCACTCAGAGGAGGAGCTTCAAAAAGGGTTAGCCTATCTTGAGATGAAACAAAAATATATGCAGCATCATCCTATAGACCTGCTTTTGCCTATCAAAGAGCTTGTAAAACTTCAAAAACCACAAGATGTGAAATGGAACTTCTTAGATTCCGCCGCAAAGTTAGAAGTGACTTTTAAACGTCCTTTTGAGACACTCAAAGAGCTTTATGCGTTTGAAAAAGATTTTTATGCAAAAGTCGGTGCTATAGATGCGGCATTTGCGAGAAACTATCAAAGCAAAACGGATTATACAAAACTCTTTTTTGATGTTACTCTCACGCTTGAAAATGGCAAAAAAGTCGAGAAGCCTGTGCAACAGCAGATGCGAAAGAGAAAAAGATGAAAAAAATTGCCATTATTACGTTTAACCTTTGTCTTGCCGCTTTTTTTATTGCTTCTGCAGAGTGGTTTGAACATGAGAGAGAAGCGGTTGCATCAATAACTTCAGAGTATCAAGATACCACGCAAAAACTTCAAAAAATCAGTCAAATCAACAAATGGCTTGAAGAGGTAATGGCGCAAAGTACCAAAAAAGACGGTGATTTTCAAGTAAGCGATGAAAATCTCATAACTTTTTTTGATACAAACAAAGAGCATTATCATCTACTTATTGAGAAGTATATCTACCAAGAAGGTGGTGTCAAAAAGATAGGCTTAACTCATGACGTTGAACTAAACAGCATTCAAAAGATTGCTAGCTTGCTAGATTTGAGTTATAAAGAGGGATTTTTGCAATTTAAAGAGTTAAATATTATTGGCGGTAAATTGACAGGCAAGTTTGATGTTGTACAGCCACAAACAGGAGATGCAAATGTATCTAAGCACTAAAGAGCTGTTTTTATTTGTCTCTCCTTTTATTGTCTCTTTTTTTATCTATTTCTTTGGTCAGGAGATTATAGGCACTCTTCATAGCATGTTTCCCAGCTATGAGCGATATGCCAACAGCCAAATTGATGCAAAGATGGAAAAATACCTTGCCATAGATGGTAAACATGACATATATACAGAGATTGAAGATAAGACGGTTGTAAGAAAAAATGAGTCTCGATGGGTGGCAGAGCATTTTTTTTACAGAGATGCACCGATTGCTTTTGCTACTTCTGTAGTAGAAGAGCTGCGACCTGAGATAAAAACCGTAGAGGTTGTCGAAAAAGAGTATAGTTACACGCTTCAAGCACTTTTTCCGGACGATAAAACTGTTATAATAAACGACTTGATTTTAAAAGAGGGCGATGTGGTTGATGGTGCTAAAGTCATGGAGATAAGTGGCGAAAAGGTACTTCTCAAAACAAATAAAGGGTTAAAATGGCTATATTTATTCAAATAGGATTGTTATTACTATTACTTGGGGGATGTTCAAGTCAAACGATGCCTGTTCCGGCAACAAAAAAGACGCAAACATCGCAAACAAAGAGTGCAAGTCAAGAGATGTCAGCATTTAAAAACGATGTAAAAAAGGGATCTGTTCCGCAAATCGTTTTGCCACCTGTTTATGAGGATGTATCTCTTTTTGATGAAAAAAGGATTACCTTTGCAGCACAAGGTGCAAAGTTCTCTAATGTAATGTACCAAATAGCAAAAGAGTCTGGTTTAAATCTTATCCTTGACAAAGACGTTAACCCAGATATACCCATCACACTCTCCATTAAAGATGCGAATCTAAAAGATGCTTTGGGGATTGTTATGGATATCTCCGGATGTTACTATCAGCTCAAGGGTAATATCTTATATGTCAAGGGGTTTGAGCAAAAGAACTTTACAATCCCATATGTTCACTCCAAAACTTCATTTAAAACAGATCTTGGCGGTAATACACTAGGTTCTGTAGGTGGAGGAAAATCGTCTAACGGTGGTGATTCACTTAAGGGTGATTTTAGCCTTAAGTTTAGCAACTCTGAGGAGGCAAATGATTTTTATGGGCAGTTTGAAAAAAATATAAAATCACTAATAAGTCCTGAGGGTCGCTATACACTTAATCGCTTTAGTGGTACATTAAATGTTTATGATAGAAGGAAAAATATAGATGCTATTGAAGAGATTGTCAACAAGATAAAAAAAGAGACAAGCAGACAGGTATTGATAGAGGCAAAGATACTTGAAGTTGTTCTGAATGACAACCACTCACTTGGTGTAAATTGGGATGTAGTGGCAAACAGTGTTCTTCAGTCTGGTGACCAGCTAAACATAGGGCAGGCACTTGGTTTAGGCGGAGCTGTAGCAGGGACTATGTCTTACACTTCAAGAAACTTTTCAGCAGTCATAAACGCACTTGACGAGTCTGGCGATGTTGACACACTTTCCAATCCAAGCATAAGTGTGCTTAGTGGACAATCAGCCATCATCTCTTCTGGGAAACTTGTTCCTTTCTGGGAAAAAGAGGTTCAAACGACAAGCGACAACTCTGCAAGCAACACTGAGGTTACATACAACAGAAGAGATGTTTTAGATGGTGTAACTATGGGTGTAACACCTACTGTTTTGGAAGATGGCAGAATCATGCTAAATATCATTCCAATTACTTCAAGTATAGAAGAGGTAGTTGACTACAAAGATCAAAACGGTGTCTCGGTTGCAACAGCTCCTATTTTAAATATTAAAGAGGCAGGAACTATTATTTATGCGCATGATGACAATCTTGTTCTTATCGGCGGTCTTATAAATAACAGTGTTTCAAAATCAGAGCAAAAAGTTCCTCTTTTAGGGGATATGCCTCTTATGGGCGGACTCTTTACGAAGACAGTCAACACAGATCAGAAGCGAGAGCTTGTTATCCTTATACGGCTAAAGATTGTTCAATGAGATATATAGCACTTTTTCTTAGCCTGTTTTTGGCTCTTTTTGCATCTTCCTCTTTGAGTATCGGAGCAAAAGAGACGCCGACTAAAGAGGCGACGGAAGAGGTCGATAAAACCATATATACGGTTCAGCTTTTCACGCAGTATGATAAAAAACAAGCCAAAAAGATGCTTAAAAAACTCCCCTTAGAACTTCAGCCGGATGCGTACCTCTTAAAGAGCGGTGAGAGCATCAAGGGCAGATACTCCTCGCAAGAAACATACTCCGCTATAAAACCATATCTTGAGCAGATTAAAAATGCAGGGTTTAAAGATGCGTTTGTAGTGAAATCTTCATCAATGCTTACAAAAGAGAACAAGATAGACCAAGACGATGAGAGTGATGCCAAAGAGCAAAAAGCAGAAGAGACAGCGCAAAAAGAAGAGATAAAGCAGAGTGAAGAAATAGTGCAAAAAGAAGAGAGAGCGCAAAAAGAAGAGATAAAACCAAGAGAAGAGACAAAAACAAAAGAGGCAAAAACCTCTACTGCCAAAGAGCCAAAAGAGAAAAAACAAAAACTCTCCCAAACCGCAAAAACAGAGCTTTTGCTCAAAGCACAAAGCGCATACGAGCGTGGCGATGAGAGTGAAGCTATGATTTACTATGAGATGCTCTTAGCCGCAAACGAGGCAAGCCAAAAAGCAAAAAGCAATCTCTGCTATCTATATGGGGAAAAAGGGGCGTGGATGCAGGCAAAAAATCTTATCGAAGCGCAAGAGTTTAACGGCAAACTGCTTTATTCGTACGCTTACGGTGCAGTACTTAGCAACCAAGAGAATTTTTATGAAGATATGCTTCCCTATATCTCGCTAGATTCAAGTGGTAGGTTGCTACTGCTTGCAGGCTACTACTTTGAAAAGAGACATGACAACAAAAAAGCCGCATCCTTTTACAAAATGGCATACGAGAAGAACAAGTCAGACCATTACCATAAGTACGCATACGCACGCGCACTTGACATAGAGCAAAACAAAGAGGCATACCGCCACTACAAAGAGTTGTTGGCACAGGTAGAAACCTCTCATCCGCTCCATGCATCCATCCAAAAAAGAGTAAACGAACTAGGAGAGTAGCCATGCAAAAGAGAGCTTTTACCCTTATAGAGTTGTCGATAGTACTTACCATTATCGGACTGCTTATCGGCGGTTCATTTAAAGTTATGAAGATGATGCGTGAAAAGGCAAAAACCGCAGAAGCCAAAGAACAGGTTTTAGGGGCGAAAGAGGGAATTTTAGGATATGCCTCACAAGAGTATTTTTTACCTCTCAATTCAGAATTTGATGCAAACCTCTCTACATCGAAAGTAGCGGGGCATCCTATCTTTTATGTAGCTGATACCAACCTCCAAAATGATGATATTTGTGCATTTACAACAACCGCTTTGGATGTAAATAATAGTGGCAACATTATGCAAGATGTAGCATTTGTCATAGCGCATGAGGGAGTAAACTTCAACATGCAAACAGCACTCAATGCCAATGTGGTTGCCGTCTATCGCGCAGATATTCGGGTAGATGACAACACATCTCCAGTAAACATATCAGAACCATATGATGATATCGTCGAATGGGTAACACTCAAACAGCTACAAGACGCAATTGGTTGTTCAAATAAGCAGTTTAGATTTGTAACCGACAAGCTTCCAAGCGCAAAGGTTGGAGTGCTATACCCAGATATAAATAACTCTGTTGTAGCGGAGTTGAGTGTTGAGAACAATATCTCGTCGGTTACCATTCAATGTTTGCCAAATAGTGCCAACGGTATAGCTTTTGCAACTCCTACATTTAGCGGAATTCCGACACAATCAGGTGTAGCACAATTTAGATGTACAGCTACAGAAGGCGCACCCAGTAACAGAGCTATAGCTAAAGATTTTTCTATAACCATAGACCCGTTTCTTAACAGACCTAAAGATGCAAACTGCACAAATGACAGCGAATGCGCAAGCGGTATATGTGTAGGTGGTATTTGCCGTGCTGGTACGGCATCAGAGCCTTGCGGTGATGACGGAGATTGTCAAAGCGGTATCTGTATAAGTAGTATTTGCCGTTCAGGTGCGGCAACAGAGCCATGTGTAGATAGCGGGGATTGTCAAAGCGGACTTTGTGTGAACAGTGTATGTCAAGCAGGTGCAGTGGGTAACGTTTGTAACAACAATAACCAATGCCAAAGCGGTTTTTGTGCAGGAGGTGTTTGCACAACAGGTGCATTTGATGTTGTTTGTGATGATGCGGCAGACTGTAAAAGTGGTATATGCCAAGGCGGTTTATGTAGCGGTTATATAGGTGATGCATGTAGTGCAAATAGTCAATGTTTAAGCGGCTATTGTGATGCTAATAGAAGTGTTTGCGCATCTATTCCGTATGATACAAACAGTACCGGCGGTGGTAGCGGCGGAGGCGGTGCCGGCATAGCACCATCATGCACACTAGCAAGCTCTCCGTCAATTGTTAATAACAACCAGACAACAACTCTTAGTTATTCGATAACTAATGGTCCTGCTAGTGGAAGCTTTACCCCATCAGGCGGAACTTGTACAAGTTTTTCAAACTCTGCAGGGGGAAGTTGTACAACTGCAAGACTGACAAGAAATACATCCTTTACATTAAGTGCTACAGATGTTGATGGTAGCGGCTCTTGTAATACTAGTGTATGTGTGGCGACCAGAACTGATTATCGTGTCCGCAACGACACTGGTATAAGACGGTATTTTAATGTGGATGGAAATTGTAGAAGAATTAATAGTAATAGTGAAATTACAACAACGACTTTGCGTCTGAACTCCGGAGAGAGTATTACTCAGCATTCTGCCACTGACAACAGATGTACAACCGTAGAAGCAACTATGACTTTCAATCAAGCTGTATGTGCAGATACTGATGCTGATGGTGCAGTTCTTTTTTCCGGTGCAGATTACTAACTTTTTCCTTGTTTTCTTCGTTCCACCTCTCCTGAGGTGGAATGCGTACAGGTATAAAAGTGTCAAAATGATTTATTTTAAAAATAATTTTTAAAAAGGGCTAAAACATGGCAGAAAACAAACCCATAGGACAACTTCTTGAAGAGTTGGGTTTTATCACTAAAGAGCAGATAGCAGTCACGCTCAATGTCCAAAAGGCAAATCCAAAATACTTCGGTGAGACGCTTCAAGACCTCGATTTTGTTACTTCCGGGGAGATTGCTCAGGCTATCGCCATACAAAATAACCTTGAGTATATCAACCTTGAGTATGTCGTTCCTTCTAATGATGCACTGAAACTTGTTCCATACAATGTAGCAAAGGCTAAAAGCGTTCTTCCCATCAGTGTGGATGATATGGTGCTTAGTGTAGCAACACAAGATGTAATGAC
>JAOTSA010000083.1 GCA_030247515.1 Sulfurimonas sp.
GATAAATATGTGGTCGGAGTAAAAACAGGCTATACAAATCAAGCTGGAGCATGTTTGATAGCAAGGGGTAAAAAAGACAAAAATGATGTTTTGCTTGTTATGCTTAACGCTGATAATAGATGGGTTAATGCTAAAAGAGCATTGGATGAGTTAGTAAATGTCAAAAAAAGTGATACAGTAAAACAGAAGAAGGGGCATGTCTGATTTATATATTTTCCATTAAGTTGGGGTAGCCATTAATAGTCCGTTCGAGTTTTTGCCTTATTTCTTAAACTTCTTTTTTATTCCGCCTAATAATCAAACACTAATCAAACACTCTTATATTACACTTCAGTTGAACAAATTGGTTTTATTTTTGCAAAGTGAAAGAGGATTGAAACTCTCATAACTGGTTATAAACAAACAACCTGATTGCGACCGCCATTTTTTGCTCTGTAAAGGGCTTTGTCGGCATTGTCAATGAGGGATTGTATGGTGTCATCTTCTTTGCAAGTGGCTACACCAAAACTTGCTGTTTTTTTGCCAACTATAGTGAAATAAGACTCCTCAACTTTACTTCTTAGATTTTCAGCTAAAGACATTGCTCCGTTTAGATCTGTTTGCGGACAGACGATTATAAACTCCTCGCCGCCCCATCTGCCCACATAGTCTGTATCTCTAATACTCTCTTTTAGAAGAGTAGCAAACTCTTTTAAAATTACATCGCCTGCAAGATGACCGTATGTGTCATTGACAAGCTTAAAGTAATCCACATCGATTAAAATAACTGAACATACATGGTCATATCTCTTTTTCTTTTTAAGTTCCGTGTCGATTATTTCATCGATTTTAACTCTATTGTAAACATTCGTGAGTCTATCTGTAATGTAAAGAGCATCTAGCTCTTTTTTTGCATCTGACAACGCTTCATGGTTTTTGTGAAGTTTATCGATAAACATATTTATTGATTTGACTACTTGACCAAGTTCATCATAAGAGACGATGCAGAGCCTTTTTTCAAAGTCAACATCGCCTCTTGCTATCTCTTTTGAATCTTCAACTATTTTGTTAATTTTATGTTTTATATCTCTATAGACTAAAAATATGATGAGAGTAGATATAACAAACCATATAGAAAATATGAAGTTCCCATTAAATAAGATGTAGTTTGTATCGCAGTAAAGAGCGTTAAAGTTTTTTTCTATGTCATTTTTTATTTGTAGTTTTAAGCTTTTAAATAAACCATCAATTTCATTGTAGTTTTGAACCAAAACTTTTGTGTCATTTTCTATATTTTTATAACATTGGTTATTTTGTATGATTTTGGCAGAGACCTCTTTGAGGGTTTTATAGTAGGTGTCAAAAGCTATTATGCTCTCTTTAACCTCTTTTCTATAGCTGCTCTCTACATATCTGTTTAAATTTTCCCTTATTTTATCTGCATTTTTATCCGCATCATCTATCCATTCTGCCTCTTTTGCTGAAACGGCGCTGTTTACCTCATTGACAATTTTTTCCAATAGCAAAATATTGTTAAATGAAATCTCTTGCAGCGGCATCAGCTCATGGTTGACATTAGTTACGGAGTGTTTCATCTCCAGCATATTTAAAAATATAAAGATATAAAAAGGCAGAACCAAAACAAGACCAAAAAGAGGTGCAAGTAAAAATTTTTTAAGGATTGAAAACGAGTGGTAGCGAAAAAGTAAGTGTTTGATAATCTTTTCAATTTTCTTCATAGATTATTTTCCACTCCTCTCTCAAATCTTTTTTATCAATGTACGCAATAGTGTTTAACTCTTGAAGCTTTTTGACGACCTCATTCCACTCCAATCTTTTTTCTATAGGTTTTCTTCCAGTAAATACCAGTCTTGCCCAGTAGCTGTTGTACTCTGATTCGCTTTTGCTTAAGATGGTGTTACAAAACTCACCGTGTAGATTTTTATCGTCCGATAAAATGGGCTTCACTTTTAAGCTCTCAACTTTGTCTGTTTTTGCCAAGTAAAGATACTGAACTATCTCTTTTTGGAGAAGATTTAGTTGGGAATTTTTATTTGTCACGACTACTATTTGCGCACTTAAGAGGTGTATTGCAAGGAGTAGTGAGACAATAAATTTCATACGCTAAACACCCTTCTCAAAATATAAAATCCAAAGCAAATGAGAAAGCATTTAGCTCTTGGGGTTTTTGCCCAGAGCTTAAATGGTAGCTTCCATAGTCGCCTTTTGGTATAACATGCTCATATTGAAATTTTATGTCAAAATTTTCATTTATGTAGTATTTTGCCCCGACTGTTTTTGATGATTGTGCAAGATTTTGGGCTTGCAGTAAAGCGTCAAGTGCTGCTACGCCCGTATTTGCTTTGTACGTAACCACATCCATTTTGCTTTTTGCATATGTTATGAAAGGGATGAACTCGTCAAAGCTATAACCTAAAGTAGCATAGTAGCCATGCACATTTGCAAAAAAACTAGGGATTTTTCTATGTCCGCACTCGGTAGAAAATATAATGTTGTTATAGTCTAAAAACAGTCCGATTCCCATATATTCGGATGCGGTATCTTTAAATTCATATCTATCTGCCAAATCACCCAGTCCAAACGCACGCAAACCTCCAAATAGCTGCTCTAGTGAGAGGCTTGATGCGGTTATATCGGCGTTGAGGTATGTAAATCTTGCTTGTAGGGCAGTTGTGCCAAATGTGAGGTTTAGGGCATATAAATCATCAACTTCTACGGTTGCTTTTTGATTTAGCGAATGTATTGGAACGGTTAGCTCCTCTTTGCCATAGTTTGCCTGAAGTGTATAAAAATATCTGTCTATGATATTTGAGTAAATAGCTTCAATACCATTATATGATGAAAATGGGACTTGACCGTAAACTTCAACGCTCTCTCTTATCATAAGGTTTGAGTAGCCTACGTTGAGGTTGTCGGAGTTTTTATAGTATGGTGTTCTGATTCTCCCGACTTTAAAGATGATATTTTCGCCTGAATCGTACTTTAGGTATCCCCAGTCGATTTTTGGTTTTACTTCGTCGTTGTAGTCGTTATTTACTATACCTTGAAGCAAAAGAGAAAATTTTTCACTTATAGTAAGTGAAGTTTGCAGACCGATAAGAGTGTCTGTTTTAAAACTAAGATTACCCGACGAGCCATCTTTTTGAAAGATGTCTTTTCTGTATATATAGTTGTGGTTGTCATTGTAAACGCCGCCTATCGTTCCGAAAGTTTTTATATCAAACTCGCTTGAGTAAACAGAAGTCGTTGTTAATAAAAAAATACCAATTTTGTAGAATAAACATTTTATTTTCATAGTAAAAAATTATACAATAAAATATAACTTTTGCATTTTTTTTAATTAAATCTTCTAACTAAATTATAAACTAGATTTCAAGTAGCCATAGAAAATGCCATTGTGCTACAAGCCTGCCAATGGTGAACTGCCTGTTTCTCTGAACTTGATTCATGGTTTTTGGTTTGTAAAAAAAGTCTATTGTGTTTATGAAACTTAAAAGCATTAATTGGATAAAATCCCCTAATATTGCCATTTTTTACTAAGGAAAACTATGTTTGAAGTAGTTATCGGACTTGAAGTCCATGTTCAGCTCAACACAAAAACAAAACTTTTTTGCTCATGTCCTACGAGTTTTAACCACAAACAAAATACCAACACATGCCCAACATGTCTAGCACTCCCTGGTGCGCTTCCTGTTTTAAACAAAGAGGTGCTTCATAAGTCTGTTATGTTTGGTACAGCGGTAGATGCTGCTATCAACCAAACATCTTATTTCGATAGAAAAAGCTACTTTTACCCTGACAGCCCCTCTGCGTACCAGATTACACAGCTCTATACTCCTGTAGTTGAGCATGGGAAGTTGCGTATAGACTTTGAAGACGGTTCACATAAAGTTGTTCGTATCAACCGTGCGCATATAGAGGCGGATGCGGGGAAAAACATCCATGACGGAGCTATCTCAAAAGTTGATTTGAACCGTGCAGGAACGCCACTTTTGGAGATTGTAAGTGAGCCTGATTTAAGAAATGCAGAAGAGGTAACGCTCTATCTTAAAAAACTTCACTCTATCATCCGCTATCTTGATATAGGCGATGCAAATATGCAAGAGGGGTCGTTTCGTGTGGATGTAAACGTCTCTATCCGTCCAAAGGGCGATGAGAAGCTCTATACTCGTGTTGAGATAAAAAACATTAACTCATTTCGCTTTATCCAAAAAGCTATAGAAGTTGAAGTACAAAGACAGAGCGATGCGTGGGAAGATGGTGTTTACGAAAAAGAGATAGTTCAAGAGACACGCCTTTTTGACCAAGTAAGACAAGAGACACGCTCTATGAGAGGCAAGGAAGAGGCGGCTGACTATCGTTACTTTCCTGAGCCAGACCTCCTTAAAGCGGTTATTACTGATGAGATGATGAAAGAGTTTAGCGTGATTCCTGAGCTTCCAGATGAGAAGATGGAGCGTTTCGTGCGTGACTATGGGATGAATGAGTACAATGCAAGTGTGCTTACATCGGCGGTGGAGATGGCACACTACTTTGAGAGCATGATGGAAGAGGGCATTAGCACTAAAAATGCACTAACATGGCTCACCGTCGAGCTTCTTGCAAGATTTAAAGGCGAGGTAAATATCTCAAACTCTCCAGTAGATGCAAAAAAACTAGCTCTTTTAGTTAAGAGAATTGAGGATGGCACTATAAGCGGAAAAGCGGCAAAAGAGGTGCTTGACTCTCTTATGGAAAAAGGCGGTGATGTCGATAGTACGATTGAATCACTTGGATTGAAGCAAGTGAGTGATACAGGCGCACTAGAGGCTATCTGCGACACGGTTATCGCTGCCAACGCTGACAAAGTGGCAGAGTACAAAAACGGCAAAGAGCAGCTTTTTGGCTTTTTTGTCGGTCAAGTGATGAAAGCGTCTAAAGGGAGTGCAAACCCTGCAACAGTCAACGAGATACTAAAAGTAAAGCTGGGGTAGATGAATTTTTTTACGAGGTTAGTGGTCGATTTTGCCTACTTTTTAAATGCGTCCATAGCCTATCAGCGTCAAAAGCGTTTTTTTTATGATATCTTAGAAAACGACAAATACCAATATAAAAAATACTTTGATATCTTCATGATAGTGCTTATCTTCTCAAGCGTTGCCATTTTGATAGCGGAAGTAAAATCTGAGATAAATATCTACCTAAAATTTTTTAACATTTATATTATCTCTATTATATTTCTTGTAGAGTATGCTTTAAGGTTTTGGATAAGCAGCAGTGTTAGTGAGGTGATTATCAAAAAGAGTGAACATTCTGTTGCTCTTGACAGAAAGTTTTATCTCTATAAAGCACTCTTAAGTGCGGCAAAAGAGAAGCTACGATTTGTTCTATCCATAAAAGCAATCATAGATTTACTTGCCATCTTGCCAATTTTCCATGAGCTAAGGTTGCTACGTCTCTTTGTTGTTTTTAGAGTTTTTAAACTATTTCGTTATACAAAAAGTTTTCAAGCTTTTGCTTCTGTACTTGCTACGAAAAAATTTGAATTTTTCATCCTTTTTATCTTCTCTTCTATCGTTGTTTTTGTCTCCTCTGTTCTTGTTTATGTTATGGAAGCCCAAAACCCAAAATCTCCAATCAACACCCTCTTTGATGCGCTTTACTGGTCTATTGTAACTATAGCAACAGTCGGATATGGCGATATTGTCGCTGTAACGACCGAGGGAAGGATGGTTGCTATCTTTGTTATCATCGCTGGTGTTTCGGTTTTGGCATTTACGACATCTATCGTTGTCTCCGCTTTTACTGAAAAACTCGATGAAGTAAGAGAGATACGAACAGTTGACACTATCAGGGGATTGAAACATTTTTACCTTATCTGCGGCTATGAGAGTGTAGCGCAAGAGGTTGTGAAAAAACTCAAAAATACAAAGTACAGTGTTATAGTTTTGGATGAAGATGCGCAAAGAGTAGAAAATGCAAAAAAAGATGGTCTAATTGCAATCAATTATGACCCTGGAGATGTAGAGAGTTACCAAAAACTAGGCATAGATGTTGATTTGCAAGTCAAGACGATTCTTTGTCTAAGAGAGAGTGATATTGAAAATGTTTACACCACACTTACCGTGCGTTCAATCAGTAAAGATGTCAACATCATCTCTCTGCTTATGGATGATACAAATAGAAATAAGCTCAATTTTGCGGGTGCAAATGAGATATTTTATCCAAAAGGCTTGGTGGGGATGATTGCAAAAGAGCTTACAGGACGACCTGTTGCTTTTGAGGTGATTCATGCGCTTCGCAATGACTACTACGGTGTAGAAGTAGAAGAGATTTTGGTGGACGACAGAATGATTCAAAATATCCTCTATGTAAAAGAGTTAAATAGCGCAAAGTTTAGAATTATTTTGCTTGGAATTTATAAAAAAAGTACAAAGAGATTTTTCTTTAACCCTACAGATAGCATGATTCTTGAAAGCGGTGACTATCTGCTTGTGATAGGAAATCATGCCTTTATGAGAGAGTTTGAGATATATATGCATAAAAAGAAAAGAAGATGAAAAAAAAAGCAGCTTTGATTTTTGGGTATAACGATTATGCTTTTGAGATAGCAAAAAATCTCAAAAGTGGATATGAAAAAGTCACTATCTATACTCTTGGCAGTGAGGTGGAACTACCAAAAAACTGCCATGATGTCGATATAAAGAATTTTGACTTAAGTGATAATTGGAGCAACATAGATGAAGATATCGATAGAGAAAACTCAATCGCATTTTGTGTTTTAGAAGATAGTGCGGAAAATATCTTTTTAACAATTTCGCTTCGCTCCTCTTTTGCAAATCTTAACATCATAGCACTCTCAAACAACAAGCAAACTGCAAGCAAGCTACAGATGGCAGGTGCTAACAAGGTGATACCGCTTGTGCAAACAACAGCTGAGATGATTGCAGAGATGCTCCAAAAGCCTATAGTTAAGGAAGTTTTTCATAATATTTTATTTCAAAGTGGCGCACTCAAGATAGCTCAAGTCAAAATAAATGAGCAAAATAGTTATATTGGTAAGGAAGTTTCAGAGATAGACTGGAGCATAAAGTATGGAGTGGTAGTTTTAGCACTTGTTAACAAGGATATGAGTAGTGAGTTTATCTACTCATCAAAAATTAAACACCATATCATAGATAAAGATGATATTTTTATCGTTGTTGGATATGCAAAAGATATCATGGAATTTGAAAAGATGACAGGGAGCAGATGTGACTAAAATAGGAGTGATCGGAGCTGGAAAGTGGGGAAGTGCTTTGGCTTTTGCACTTAGTGAGCAGTGTGAAGTTTTTATCACTTCAAGAACGCCAAGAGAGTTGAAAAACTTTGTTTCGCTAGAAGAGATTTTAAAGCTTGAGTATATTGTTATCGCTATTCCTGCACAACAAGTTGCATCATGGCTGAGAGAAAATTTTATCTATACCAATCAAAAAATATTGGTCGCCTCAAAGGGAATAGAAGCAACAACGGGAAGATTTTTAAATGAGATATATGATGCGTATGTGCCGCAAGAAAATATCGCCTTTTTGTCAGGTCCATCTTTTGCCGCAGAGGTTATGAAGTCACTTCCGACTGCATTGGTGGTTAATGCCACAAACGAGGAGCTTAGCAAGACTTTTGCTTCATTTTTCCCATCTTTTATAAAGACATATATCTCTACTGATGTCGTAGGTGCAGAAGTGGCGGGTGCTTATAAAAATGTTATTGCCATAGCAGCTGGCATTTGTGAAGGTTTGGGGCTTGGCAAAAATGCAGGAGCTTCACTTATTGCAAGAGGACTTGTGGAGATGCACAGATTTGCTCTCTCATACGGTGCAAAAGATGAGACGTTTATAGGGCTTAGCGGAGCAGGAGACCTTTTTTTAACGGCATCATCAATCA
>JAOTSA010000084.1 GCA_030247515.1 Sulfurimonas sp.
AAAAATAAAAAAAACAGATAAATGATTCATAGAAATTTTTCTCCTAAAAATTTAAAATGAAAACATTTTATTATAATTTTCATAAAAAAATCATTTATTTATAGAAGTTTAAGAGCCATAAGAAGATATTTTTGGTTGAATTGGTTTACCATCTCTGAATCCTTCATCATCATTTTTAACGCCTGAAAAGAAGAGTGCTGTTTTCTGTGAGGTCTCACACTTGTAAGCGCATCAAATACATCACAAATAGCTAATATAGAAGCAAAATCACTAATCTCGACTTTTGTAAGATTGTTTGGATAGCCGCTTCCATCATAACGCTCGTGATGGTGCATAACGGCATCTAAGATATATGGGTCGTGAATCTTGTTTTGTTCAATAATTTCAACACTGTATTGCGGATGTTTTTGTACACTCTTATTCTCTGCCTCGCTTAGTTTCGCCGCTTTTGTGATGACGGAGTGGTCGATTTTTTTAAGACCTACATCATGCAGTAACCCAGCAGTGCCAAGTTGTAGGAGTTGCTCTTCTGTATATTGAAGTTGATTGCCAAGGACAAGAGCATAGATGGCGACATGAAGTGAGTGATTTACCAAAGCATCGTTGTTGATAAAGTGAGGCATGGTATTTTTTACAAAGTTTACATCATGTTTGATGAGATAGATGATAGATTTGATGATGAGCGTGACACAGTTCGCATGTATCTTGTTTTCGGGGCTACTCATAAACACATGTCAAAAAGCTGTTCGGTAACATCGTAAAGAAGCTTTATGCGTTTTTTTAAATCTTCTCTGTTGTGGCGAATGTAGTATTTTAGGCTTTCACACGAGAGTATCTGTTTTATCTCATCATCTTTTGCAATATAAAGTGCCTCTTGCTTTAGCAGTTTGGCATATAGTGTTTCAGAAATAGACGTTCCAGCTTCTATAATAATAATAAAATCGTCACTTTTTCTTATGCAGATGTTATAGGGAATAACCTCATTTATTTGAATGCTGTTGACATCAAAGGGGACATAAAGATGAGAATAATCTAGCTTTGTTTTAATAACTTTCATAGGCGAAATTATAACAGTCAAATCTTAGAATAAATCTATAGCTAAAGCAATTTTTTGCCAAAATTTCACTTTTAAACAAAGGTAAAAACTAAATGCAGATAATAGTCGATTCTCTTCGCAAAAAAGGCAAACTTTACAAAAAAATGCAAGAGATTACTCCAAGCGAACTTGGTATAAGAAACAAGATAAAAATATACAAAGCTACGGATGTGAGCGGCTATTTTTGGGCTATTTTTGCTATAAGCCAAAAGAGCAAACTCCTTATGAAAGATGTACATAAGTTTGAAGAGATTTATGCAAAGCTCACACTTTACATGGGACACAACTTTAAACATAGGGTTCTTTTTATCGATGCGCCACTTTGCTCAAAGGCTAAAGAGGCATTTTTGCAGCAGGGTTGGAAAATTCACTAATGCTTCTTTGCGACATCGGCAACACAACCTACCATTTTTTTGATGGGGAAAAGTCCTATAAAGAGGATGCAAAACTCTTTAACCCGCTTCTTGTAAAAGAGAGAATTTTTTATATTTGTGTCAATGCAGAGGTTAAAGGGCGCATAAAAGGGCTTGAAAACTGGGTGGATTTGTCTCTTTATGTTGATAGAAAAAAGTATTATGAGACGATGGGAATCGACAGGATTATGGCATGTGAGGCGGTAAGAAATGGTGTCGTTGTCGATGCTGGAAGTGCCATTACTGTGGATAGAGTAAGAGATGGTGTATTTGAGGGCGGTTTTATCTATGCGGGGGTAAAAGCGATGCAAAGTTGCTACAAAAACATCTCTGTGGCACTTGAGTACTCATTTAACTTTGAGCTTGATTTGGATAAAATGCCAAAAAATTCCCGTGATGCCATCAGCTACGGTTATCTGAAGCCGTTTTGCGCTGAAGTACTCTCTTATGGCATGCCGATATATCTCACAGGCGGCGATGCAAAGCTTTTTGAGAGGTTTTTTGCAGATGCGGTTGTGGATGATACACTGCTTTTTAAAGGGATGAAAAATATTATGAAAAAGGCTAATTTATGCTAACAGTTGCACTTCCAAAAGGTCGTATCGCAAAAGAGACGCTGGAGATTTTTGAGACTATCTTTGGAGAGGGTTTTGCGTTTGATGATAGAAAACTAATCCTAGAGACGCCAAAGTTTCGTTTTTTGCTTGTTAGAAATCAGGATGTTGCGACTTATGTTTTTCATCAAGCCGCAGATATCGGTGTCGTGGGACTTGATACGCTAGAAGAGCAGGGGCTTGATGTTATCAGGCTTCTTGATTTGAAACGAGGTATCTGCAAAGTGGCTATCGGGATGAAAAAGGGAGAGAAGTTTGACCTTGACAAACCTGAAATCAAAGTAGCAACAAAGATGGTAAATATCACAAAACGCTACTTTGAAGAGCGTGCGGTCTCTGTTGATATTATCAAACTTTATGGCTCTATCGAACTCGCACCCCTTATAGGGCTTGCCGACATGATAGTAGATGTGGTTGAAACAGGTACGACTATGAAGCAAAACGGTTTGGAAGTTGTGCAAGATATGATGACATCATCCACTTATCTCATCGCCAACAAAAACAGTTATATTGCTAAAAAAGATGAAGTTTTGGATATCTACGAGAAGATAAATGCAGTCATAAAAGCAGAACAAAATGACAAATCTTGACCTTTATGCAAAGGCCGAACATCTTCTTGGCATAGAAGAGGCGACGGAAGCACTTTATGACCTCTACCGCTCTGAACTGGATGGGTATGCGGTAAAAACGCTTTTAGATATCGGTTGCGGGCGTGGCGGATTTATGCAGCGTATGCAGAGTGACGGTGTTGTCTGCAAGGGAATCGACCTTAGTGCTATCATGGTGGAAGAGTGCAGAGCGGTTGGTTTGGATGCCGAGTGTGTCGATGTAAGTAAAGTCGGCGGAAAATATGATGCCGTTGTGGCTATCTTTGATGTGCTTAACTTCTTAAATGAAGAGGAACTTTTGCTCTTTTTGGATGCAGTTTCGCAGAGGCTGAATGATGATGGAGTTTTTATCGCAGATATCAACACACTTTATGGTTTTAGAGATGTGGCTGAGGGTACGATGAGCAGTGAAAACGAGAGTGAATTTCTCGTTGTTGACGCTGTTTTTGAAGATGAAAAGCTTTTTACAAAGTTCACTCTTTTTGAAAAAGAGGAGAGTGGAAAATATACAAAGTATCAAGATACCATCGTGCAGTATTTTCATAAACTAAAACTCTTTGAGAAGCTTCCAACACTCAAACTCATAGACAAACAGACTTTTTCACTTTACGATACAAAAGACAAAACGCTTCTTATATTTAAAAAAAGATAGACTAAACCTAACTTTAAAAATAGTCTCTTGTTTTAAAAGAGAGTGATATAGAAAGAAACAAGAGGCTAAAATTTGTCAAAATTATGTCAAGGAATAGATATGAAAAAAAGTTTGGTAGCTCTTTTGATGGCGTTCTCACTTCTCTCTAACGCAAATGCAAGTGAAAAAACAGGATGCGTTCTAGCACAAAGTGGTGATGTTGAGGTAAGCTGGATAGGGTATAAAACTCCCAAAAAAGTCGGTGTAGGCGGAGTTTTTGACAAAGTTGCTTATACTCCAGCAACAAAAGAGGGAGAGAACTTCCGTACTATTTTGGTAGGTTCTTCTGTAGTGATAGATAGCTCAAGCGTAAACTCAAAGCATGCAGACCGTGATGCAAAACTTGCTAAATTTTTCTTTGGCATGATGAATGATAAAAATATCAATGCAAAAATCGTTGATATCAAAGCTGACAAAGGTACAAAGGGTTCTCCAAGAACTGGTGTTGTGGATGTCGAGATAGAGATGAACGGTGTGAAAAAAGTTGTTCCGATGACATACAGTTTTGCAGATGAGATTTTTGAGGCAAAAGGTAGCATTGATATCTTAGATTTTCAAGCAAACAGCGCACTCAAAGGCATCAACGAAGCGTGTTTTGACCTGCATGAGGGAAAAACATGGAGTGAAGCGGGAATTGGCTTTAAGATGAAAATCGTAGCGACACTTTGTAATACTAAATAATAAAATTTATAGCACTCTTGATAGCGTTCATATAGCTAAGAGTGCTTGCTTTGCCCTGATAGGCGATGTCAAACGCCGTTCCGTGATCTACAGAGGTTCTGATGATAGGCAGATTTAGCGAAACATTGATGCTCTCATCAAAGTAGAGTGCTTTGAGCGGTGCTAAACCTTGGTCGTGGTACATAGCGACAAAGTGGGAAAATCTCTCTCGTCCGTGTGGGGTAAAAGCGGTATCTGGAACGAGTGCGCCGACAAATACTTCTTTGCCAATGCTCTTGTTTGCCTCTTCTATCGCCTCTTCTATAACTCTCTCCTCATCTCCTAAAACGCCGTTGTCTCCCGCATGAGGATTTAGCCCTAAAACGCCAAATATTTTCTCTGGAATAGCTCTGTTTAAGTCAAGAAAAAAGCGTAAAAGCTCCTCTTTTTTGATGTGCCTCGCAACTTCTCTTAGAGGAATATGTTCGGTGTAGAGTGCAACAAAAAGCTTTTCGCACCCAAGCATCATAATGGCATCTTTTTTAAAATAGTCACGAAGCAGGTCTGTATGCCCTTTGTACTTCAAACCACAGAGCATCCATGCCTCTTTGTGGATAGGAAGCGTAACAACTGCGTCTGCTTTTTTTGTCTCGCATAGTTTGATGGCGCTTAAAAATGAGCCATAAGAGTATCTCCCTGCATCCGCATCGACACACCCCTCTTTGATGTTAAAACTGCCCGCAACTTCAACTGTCTCAAAATCAGATGGCGGAGTGATATCCAAAAGTTCGCAAGCCTGATGAAGCATATAGGAGTTGATGCAGTAGAGCGGTTTACATATCTTTGCCACTTCTGCATGTGCTTTGAGTGCTATCTCAATCCCAACACCGTTTAAGTCGCCTATGCTTATGGCTATGGTTTTTTTCATCTCGTTGTTAGTCTCTTCATCTCTTTAACTGCCTCTGTCAAACCGCTAAATACGCTTTTTGCTATGATGCTTTGACCTATGTTTAGCTCTGTGATTTCGGCGATTTTCATCATCTCATGAACATTGTGGTAGTTTAGTCCGTGTCCTGCGGCTACTTCAAGTCCTAATTTTTTGGCATGTTTTGCCGCCTCTGTGATGGCTAAAAGAGATTTTTCAAGTCTGATAGATAGTTCATAGCGGGGAAGTTGCAGCTCTTTTATGGAGTGGTTTGAGTGCGGCAGAGAAGAGTTAAGCATGGCAAATATATTTGCAAAACTCCCAGTGTGAAGCTCAACCATCTCTGCACCCAGAGCTTTTGACTTCTCAACTGCTTCGATGGTTGGGTCGATAAAGAGTGAAACGGGGATGATGTAGTCATGAAGCAGTTCGATGGCATAGGCTATCTCATCTTCATAGCCAAAAACATCAAGTCCGCCCTCAGTGGTTACTTCTTCTCTTTTTTCAGGGACAAGCGTCGCACGATGCGGTTTTAGGTCTGTGACAATCTCTAGGATGTTTTTATTGATGGAACACTCCAGATTTACGGGCAGGGCAGAGTGCTTCATGATGGAATAGACATCCGCATCTTGAATGTGGCGTCTATCTTCTCTAAGATGGATGGTTATCTGGTCTGCACCGCTTTGGCATGCAACAAAAAGTGCATTTAAAATATCTGGGTCATTGACCTTTCTCGCCTCTCGCAAAACCGCTACATGGTCTATATTTACGCCAAGTTTCATTGTGATGTTCCTAAAAAGTTTTTGAAATTATAGCATCGATTTCTTCGATACTCTTTGTGTTGGCAAAGCAGCTTTTGTTGCCACAAATCATAAATCCATCATCATCTGAGGCTTTTTTGAGTACAAACGGATATGCAAGTGAAGCAAGGGCGATGCTGTTTGCTTCAAGGTTTCGTATGTTTGACTTGACAACCCTGTCGCCTCGCACATAGCGCAAAGTTTGACGAAGCATAGCAGGGTAGAGTATGGGGCGTCGTCCTAGCTCATAAGAGTTGTATTCTAGTGTTTTAAAGGCAAAATGGGTGTATTTTTCATCTTCTAAGAGTGTGCCAAGAGAAAGGAGAACATCGACTATGACGGCTACAGAGCTTGTGTATGTATTGTCCGAAATCTCCGCTTTTGTCTCAAAATCGCCTCTGCTAAATAGCCATACTCCTTTATCGTAGAACTTCTCCAGTGTCATATTTGCGAAGTGTTGCGCACGGATGAGGTAGAGTTCATCGCTAGTTGCGTCAAATGCTTCAATGAGTGCCTGAGACAAAAAGGCGTAATCCTCCAAAAATGCCTCTACTTTTGGGGTTTTATGGATAAGCGTGGTGTGGTAAAGCGTGCCATCGACAAACATACTCCCTAAAAGCGCATCAAGTGCGGTGATGGCTCTTTGTTTGTAGCGTGCATCGACTTTACCTAAGCCAAATAGTGATTTTATCATCATGCCAGACCATGAAGTTTGGATTTTTTTGTCCACAAACGGATACTCTCTTTTGGCTCTTATGTTTTGAAGCGTGCTTTTGATGTCCTCAAAACCCATCGGCGGTGTGCCGTCTCTAAAGCGGATGATATTTTTGCCCTCAAAGTTTCCGTTTTTACTCACACTTAACTCTTCTAAAATCTCTTTGTCAAGCGTGTTTAGTTCATCGTAACTATATGTGTAGTATGTTCCCTCTTCACCCTCACTGTCGGCATCGCTTGCACTGTACATCAGACTATCTTCACTCATATGATTGTGCCAAAAGTCGGCAATCTCTCTTGCTATGCGTAAAAAATCCTCGTCTTTATAGGCAAGGTAAGCGTTTGTATAGAGTTCGCAAAGCAGGGCGTTATCGTAGAGCATCTTTTCAAAGTGAGGAACAAGCCACTTTTCATCCACGCTGTAGCGGCAAAATCCCCCATCGACGACATCATACATGCCGCCTTTTTTCATCTGCTCCAAAGTGTTTACAACCATCGCTTTTGCAGCCTTGTCGCCGTAGAGTTTGTCTATGACAAGAAGCGTGTTAAGTGTGGAGGCGTGCGGGAACTTTGGTGCAACGGAAAAACCGCCGTAGGTTGTCTCGTAGTTGTTTTTTGCTTGGTGCATAAAATTTTTGACAAAATCCTCGCTCAGAACCGTTGCCTCTTTTGGATGCTCTTGATGTTTTATGTATCCCTCAATCTCATCTGCATTTTGAAGCAGTTGTACATCGTAAGAGGAGATTTTGTCCGCTATAAGTTTGGTCAGCTCCACAAAACCAATCGCATTTGAGTTTGTATCTTGTGTGTGCGGCGGTATGTAAGTTCCTGCATAAAAGGGTTTATTTTGCGGTGTGCAGAAGATAGAAGTAGGCCATCCGCCAGCACGACGGTTAAGCAGCATATAGACCTCTTGATAGTGCTTGTCGATGTCAGGACGCTCTTCACGGTCAACTTTTATGGAGATAAAGTGCTTGTTAAGTATGTCGGCGCACTCCTCATTTGTAAAGACATTTTCTTCCATAACATGACACCAATGACATGAGCTGTAGCCGATGGAGATGAAGATAGCTTTGTTCTCATCTTTGGCTTTTTGAAATGCCTCGTCACACCACGGATACCACTCCACGGGATTATCTTTGTGTTGTTGCAGGTAAGGGGAATCTTCTAGTTTTAATCTGTTTGACATATTTTATTCTTTCATAAGTGTTGTTATTTATTCAGATTATACCAATCTCTCTCTTTTTTTTGCCCTTAAAGCCTCTCTTTACTT
>JAOTSA010000085.1 GCA_030247515.1 Sulfurimonas sp.
ATCTTTAACTTATATTTAAGATTGGATTTTGTAATTATTGCTAACGCTTACCTTGCAATCATCTAAAATAGAGGGTTTTGTGATTTTTATATTGAGGTTTTTGATGGAACTATACTCTTGTGTGAGCATAAGGAATATCTCGTGAAGTGCCTCTTCAAGCAGATAAAATTGACCCTCAATCATCTTTTCTTTTACTTTTTGAGCAACTAAAGCGTAGTTGATAAACTCATCTTTTTTATAATCATATTCAATGGTAAGATTGATGATAACATCTTGTGGTGTTTTTCGCTCAAAATCTAAAATTCCAACAATACATTGGAATCTTAAATCTTCTATGTGGATAGTCATACAACTCTTTTTTCTTCACCTTTGAGGAGGCGGATGATATTTGGGACATGTTTGTAAAAGAGAATAAAGCCGATGATAAGAACAGGAGCGTGTGCCATGTCGGGATGGAGAATGAAACTTGCAACGATGAGAGCTAAGAGTGCCGTGAGGGAAGAGAGTGAAGAGATACGGATAATCTTTGCTCCCAACGCCCAAACAATGAGTGCAATAACTGTTTCAATCGGTAGCATAAACATCATAACGCCCATGCCTGTTGCAACGCCTTTACCACCTTCAAAACCAAGATATGGAGAGTAGCAGTGTCCGATGACTGCTAAGACAGATATACCCCAAAGTGTTGCTTCACTAAGTCCCATAAAATAGGCAACTGCCAAAACCAAAACTCCTTTTATGGCATCAAGCGCAAGTGTTGCAGCACCCAGTTTTTTAGCTAAAGACGGATTTGTCTCTTTTACAACTCTTAAAACATTCGTAGCACCAATACTCTTAGAACCACTCGCCTTGACATCAACCCCAGCAAATTTTTTTGCCAAAAGAAGTCCAAAAGGAATCCCGCCTATAAGATATGCTGCGATAAAAAACTGTGCGTTAGTGTTGAATAAAAAGTCCATGAAGTAACCTATTGCGATTTTTATGGCATTGTACATAAGATACTATTATAGAGATATAAAATCTATTTGGTATAATACCCTCACTATTAAATATAAGGAAAATTTTTGCAATTGAGTAATGAAGAACTTAAACAAAAAATTAACGAATACAAAAAAAAGCTAAGCGTAACGGTTGTTGCACACTTTTACCAGAGAGATGAAGTTTTTGAAATAGGCGATATTACTGGTGATTCTCTTGAACTAGCACAAAAAACAAGAGCTGATGACTCTGAGTTTGTTGTTTTTTGCGGTGTCGGGTTTATGGGGCAGAGTGTTAAAGTTCTCTCCCCAAACAAAAGAGTGGTTATGCCAAAAGCGGCATGTTGTGCGATGGCTACCATGATTGACGGGATGCAGTTTGATGCTTCGGTTAAAGCACTAAATGAAGCGGGAGTG
Source organism: Sulfurimonas sp. (assembly GCA_030247515.1). Lineage (GTDB taxonomy): Bacteria > Campylobacterota > Campylobacteria > Campylobacterales > Sulfurimonadaceae > Sulfurimonas. The sequence goes on from JAOTSA010000085.1 coordinate 1,395, forward strand.
CCAAACGAAAATATCTTGCCCATTACCTACATCAACTCAAATGCAGATGTAAAAGCTAAGGTTGGACAGATGGGTGGCATGGTTTGTACGAGTTCAAATGCCAAAAAAATCATCACAACTGCACTGCAAGAGGGAAAAAAGATACTTTTTGTGCCAGATAGATGTTTGGGACAAAATATAGCAAATCAGATGGGGCTTCGCTCTTGTGTGCTTGGAGATGGAACAAACCCAGCCGATGCAGATATCATTTGCTACAACGGTTTTTGCTCTGTACATCAGCTCTTTAGCGTGGATGACATCACTTTTTACCGTAAAAAATATCCAGGGATTTTGATTGTTGTGCATCCTGAGTGTGACCCAGCTATTTGTGATGCGGCGGACTTTGTTGGCTCTACTTCACAAATCATAACGTTTATCAAAGAGCTTCCAGAGGAGCAAAAGGTGGCGGTTGGAACAGAGTTTAACCTTGTAAATCGCTTGCGTACAAAAAATACTTACGTGCTATCTTCTACAAAGCCTGAATGCCCCACTATGAACGAGACGACACTTAAAGATGTTTATGATGTTTTAAAGTCTATTGATGAGGGTGAGCCGCTTAATGAGATTTTCATAGATGAAGAGACACAAAAATGGGCAAAAATCGCCCTAGAGCGGATGATGGCATTATGATAGAAGAGTTTGTAAAAGCCACTTTGGAGCAGGATGTCGGGCGAGGTGATTTGTACGCTCTTGTTGAGCCAAGCATAGAGGCGTCGGCGAAAATCATCGCAAAGAGTGATGGCGTTTTGGCGGGAGTTCTTTACTGTGACGCTTTGGCAAAATTGGATAGTTTTGAGATAGTTTGGAACTTTTGTGATGCAGAGAACTTTAAAAAAGGGGATGTTTTGGCGACTTTAAGCGGAACTTCTCATGTGCTTCTAAGAGTTGAGAGAACGCTGCTAAATATGCTTTTGCACGCAAGTTCCATTGCAACGCTAACAAGAAAATATGTCTCTATTATCGAGCCTTACGGAACAAAACTTTTAGATACCAGAAAGACAAGACCGCTTTTGAGAGTGTTTGAAAAGTATGCCTCAAGATGCGGCGGTGCGGTAAATCACCGTATGGGTCTTGATGATGCTTTGATGATAAAAGATACACATCTAAAAACCATAAAAGATTTGACAAGCTACATCCAAAAAGCCAGACGTGTCATACCTTTTACCGCTAAGATAGAAGTAGAAGTTGAAGATTTTGAGATGGCAAAAGTAGCTTTTGCGGCGGGTGCCGACATCGTTATGTGTGACAATATGAAGCCATCACAAGTTGAAGAGATAGTACACTACAGAGACGCTTCTTATGCGCATATCCTCCTTGAAGCAAGCGGCAATATCTCGTTTGAGACGATAGAGAGCTACGCAAAAACAGGTGTTGACGCCATAAGTAGCGGCTCTATGATTCATCAGGCAAATTGGATTGATTTGTCTATGAAGATGGATTGAGCTTTAAGTTTAAATTATGGCAGATGATTTAGAAAAGACAGAAGTATCATTTTTTTTGAACGAAAAAGGAACACGTCCCTTTTTCTGCGCTAGCCGCTATGGCTACTAAAGCAAATCTTTTAAAAAAGATTTGAGTAGATTCTTCTAGGATATTTTTATGGCAGATGATTTAGAAAAGACAGAAGAACCTACCTCCAAAAAGATAGAGGATGCCAGAGAAGAGGGGAATGTTCCAAAGTCTCAAGACACATCAGGTGTTGTGGCACTTTTTGTGGCGGTTTTGGCTTTTTTGATGCTTTTTCCATACATGAGTTCTCACATGGTTGAGCTTTTTAAGTACTATTTTTCACTTATCGGTATGAGTGTTGATAGAGCTTTTATGATAGATATTGCTATTGTTACCATAAAAGAGTTTTTTCTTATAGTTATGCCTCTTGCTCTTGCGGTGGCGATTGCTGGAGTTGTTGCGGCGGTTGCGCAATTTGGTTTTTTGTTTACTACCAAAGCCATTATGCCAGATATAAACAAGATAAACCCCATAAAAGGGTTAAAAAATCTCTTCTCTCTAAAAAAAATGATTGAGGGTGTAAAAATAACTTTCAAATCATTCACAACGCTTGGCGTGGGGTTTCTCTTTTTCTTCTTTTTTATCATGGAACTTCCAACGGTTGCGCTTTTTGGTTTTGGGGATCAGATGATTTGGTTGCGAGACAAAGCGATAATTATCGCTTTTGTGATGTTGCTGATTATATTTGTTTTTGCTCTTATTGACCTTATTATCGTGCGAAAACAGTATTTTGACGGGCTTAAGATGAGTAAACAGGAGATAAAAGATGAGATGAAAAACATGGAAGGCGATCCTCTCATCAAGTCAAAAATCAGACAAATTCAGATGCAGGCTTCAAGAAAAAGGATGATGGCGGCTATACCGAGTGCTGATGTGGTTATCACTAACCCAACCCATTATGCAGTTGCCATCAAGTATGATGAACAAAAGTTTCATGCCCCAGTTGTTGTTGCAAAAGGGATGGATAACATTGCTCTGCAGATTAAGAAAATCGCCAGAGAGCATGGAGTGCATATTGTACAAAATCCTCCGCTTGCAAGGGAACTTTATGCTAAGGTTGATTTGGACAAAGCCATACCAAATGACCTTTTTGCAGCCGTTGCAGAGGTTCTCGCCTATGTTTACAAAATGAATAAGAAATAAGTATATAATCCCAAAAAAATTAGCCTCAAAAGCAGCCTTGAATTGAATGAAATAGTAGAAAAGATAGAGAGTGCCACACATATTGTTCTTATCTCTCATATAAATCCTGATGGTGACTCTCTTGGAAGTGCTAGTGCGATGTATAGTTATCTGCTTCAAAAACATAAAAAAGTTTCATGGTTTTGTGCGACTAAGGAGATAAATCAGAGGTTTTCATGTATTCCATGGATAGAAAATGTAAAAACATCTTATCCTTTTAGTGCTGATTTGGCTATTTCACTTGATTGTGCAAGTAAGGAGCGTTTGGGTACTGCGGTGGAATGTACGCTTATCAATATCGACCACCACTCAACCAACTCCTTTTTTTGTATGCACAATCTTGTGCAGAGTCGTGCTTTGAGTACAACAGAGATTTTGTACCGTTTTTTTCAAGAAAACGGTGTAAAAATAAACAAAAAAATGGCAACGGCACTCTATGTGGGGCTGCTTGAAGATAGCGATGGGTTTTTAGGCAATAGTGTGGATGGCACGACTTTTGCTACAGTTCAAGAGCTAATAACCTTGGGTGCTGATTTTCAAAATTGCAACAAAAAGATACTAAAAAGTACCTCTTTGGCGGCTTTGAGACTTAAAGCGATTATGCTCAAAAATATGGTGCTTGAGCATAGTGCGACGATTGCTTTTTTTTGCGTTTGTGATGAGGAGATGAAAGAGAGCGGAGCAGTGTCGAGGGATGCTGAGGGAGTGCTTGAGGAGTCTCTTTTTTTACCTCATGTGCAAGTTGCTCTTTTACTTAGACAAAAGAGTGATTTTAGTATCAAGGGCTTCTTGCGTTCAGATGGAAGTGTCGATTGTTCTGAACTTGCTCTTTGTCTTGGCGGCGGCGGACATGCCAATAGAGCGGGTTTTGTCCTCAAAGAAGTTACCTCTTTACATGAGGCAAAAGAGAAGATAATTAATTTAATAAAAAAGGAAATTGTGTTTTGAGAAGAAAAGAAAATGGTGCTTTATATGGGATGTTTTTTATTATTGCAATGATAATAGGCGGTGCTTTGTATGTTTATAGTTCTGCAACGTTTGAGAGAGAGTCTCCTGAAATTGTAATGCCAAATGATGGATATTGGAATTTAAAAGACCCACTGCAATTATCAATCGGGGATAGAAGCGGACTTAAATCGTATAAGGTAACCCTTAAAACTTCTGCCGAAGAGAGCGTTTTGTCCCATGAACAGTTTTTGGAGCCAAAAGGATCTGTTACCCTTAAAATAGAGTCTCCAAAAAGTGTTTTTACTATGAAAGACAAAGAGCTTAAAATCACTGTAGAAGCGCAAGATGCAAGTAGATGGAACTTTTTTCAAGGAAATGGTCTTAAGAGAGAATATACTCTGAAAATTGACAAAAAGAAGCCAATCGTCAATATCATCTCCAACTCTTATAAAATCAGCAAAGGCGGTTCTGCCCTGATTATCTTTAAAGTGGAAGATGAAAATCTAAAAGATTTTTATATCCAAACGAATTTTGATAAAAAGTTCAGCGCACAGCCTTTCTATAAAGAGGGGTACTATGTTGCGCTTGTTGCATGGCCTACGACTGAGCCAAATTTTAAAGTAACTGTTGTTGCTCAAGACCACGCACAAAATGCGACACAAGCGTATGTGCCACTATATTTGAATGAGAAAAACTATAAAATCTCAAATATTAAGCTAAATGATGGTTTTTTAAAGGGAAAAATAGCAGAACTTGCAGAGGAGTTTGATGAGACGCAGGGTGTTTTTGACCCAATAGAGCAGTTTAAAATCATAAATGAAAAAGTGCGAATGAAAAATGAGGCTTTGATTCATGAGATAACATCTAAAGTGCCTAAAACTATGGTTGATGACTTTCGTATAAACAAGATGTATCCACTTAGAAACGGGGCAGTTGTCGCTTACTTTGGAGACCATAGAATCTACTCTTATAATGCCAAAGATGTTAGTGAGTCTTATCACATGGGACTTGATTTGGCGAGTAATGCACAAGCTGAGATAAGACCGCAAAACGGTGGAGAGGTGGTCTATGCCGACTATAACGGACTTTATGGCAATATGCCAATTATCAGCCATGGGCTAGGGCTTTATACGCTTTATGGACACTGTTCATCTATAAATGTACATGTAGGCGATATTATCCAGCCAGGCACTCATATAGCAAATACAGGTAAAAGCGGCTATGCTATGGGTGATCACTTGCACTTTGGTGTGCTTGTTCAAGGTGTTGAGGTGCATCCAGCAGAGTGGATGGATGGTGACTGGATGCGACTCAATATAACCGATGTTATTAAAAGTGCTAAAGAGATTATTGATAAAAAAGTGTAATTGCAGGAGCAGAAAAAATGTATCAAACAACTATCAAAAAGAGTGTTGAACTCGTTGGAATAGGTCTTCATAAGGGTTCTGCCGTGAAGTTGAGACTTGAACCGCTTGAGTCAAACAGCGGTCTCATCTTTTACAGAAGTGATGTTGATGTGGCAATTCCGCTAATTCCTGCAAACGTTGTTGATACAAAAATGGCTACAGTTATCGGCAGAGAAGGGTATGTCATATCAACGATTGAGCATATGCTCTCAGCCATTTACGCTTATGGAATTGACAATCTAAAAATTATAGTTGATGCAGATGAGATTCCTATAATGGATGGAAGCAGTGCGAGTTTTTGCATGCTCTTGGATGAAGCTGGTGTTGTGCAGCTTGATGTTCCAAAAAAAATTATTCGTATTAAAAAAGAGATAATTGTTCAAGAAGGGGAGAAGTATGTTAAGCTCTCTCCATCAAAAGATTTGAAATATGGCTTTACGATTAAATTTCAGCACCCTGTGATTCAAAAACAAGAGTATGTCATAAGCTTTACAAAACAGAGTTACAAAGAGGAGATTGCACGTGCAAGAACATTTGGATTTTTGCATGAGGTGCAGTATTTACGCTCAAAAGGACTTGCTCTTGGCGGTTCGCTTGAAAATGCAATCGTTTTGGATGATAAAAAAGTGCTTAATCCTGAAGGATTGAGATATCCTGATGAGTTTGTAAGACATAAAATTTTAGATGCAATCGGTGATATGGCACTTATTGGGATGAATTTTGTAGGTAATTATGAAGCGATGGCAGGAAGTCATGATTTGAATCATAAGTTGACACTTGAACTTCTAAAAGATACAGCTAATTATGAGGTTGTTGAGCTTGTCGGAGAAAAAACAAAAGAGCTAGAAAAAGCGTATGCGTAAGAGTGTTGATATCGTTTTTATTACACTTTCATCGCCTATTTTAGTCGGTGTTTATGAAGAGCAAAAACTTATAGAAACTATCCAGAGCAGCCAGAAGAGTTCTGATGTTTTACCAAAAATTTTTGAAGATTTGACAGAAAAATACACTATAAAAGCACTCTTTTATACCAACGGTCCTGGAAGTTTTATGGCTATCAAAATTGCTTATATCTTTTTAAAATCTATGAC
>JAOTSA010000086.1 GCA_030247515.1 Sulfurimonas sp.
ACTTCATGGTAAAAAGATACTTTTAGGAGTGAGCGGTTCTATCGCCATCTATAAATCTCTTGAGCTTGTACGGCTCTTTACAAAGGCTGGTGCAGAGGTAAAGGTGGTGATGAGCGAGGCTGCAAAGAAATTTGTAACGCCTCTTAGCTTTGAGACACTTAGCACAAACCAAGTGCTTGATGACACCAACGAATCATGGGCAAATGCGCATAACCACATAAAAGCGACCGAATGGGCAGACCTTTTTGTCATAGCTCCCGCAACGGCAAACACCATAGCAAAACTGGCAAATGCCATAGCCGACAACATGCTCTTACAGTGTGCTTTAGCATTCCCGCATCTAAAAATCATCGCACCATCCGCCAATACCAACATGATAAACAATCCCATCACAAAAGCAAATCTCAAAATGCTTGGTATAGCAAACTATGAAATAGTTGCAACACAGACAAAAGAGCTTGCTTGTAAAACAGTAGGGGATGGCGCAATGGCAGAGCCTCTGGATATATTTTGGCACTGCGCAAAAGCACTCTTAAGAGACTCTTTTTGGATGGATAGAAGAGTTATAGTTACTGGTGGCGGAACGATTGAGAAGATTGATGATGTACGCTATATATCCAATTTTTCAAGCGGAAAAATGGCATCTGCTTTAGCAACTGCACTCTACTGCAAAGGTGCGGATGTGAACCTCATAGCGACCAAATTTGAAAAAGAGCTGCCGCTTGAACTCTATACTCTGGATGTAAAAAGCTCTAGCGAAATGCTCGAATATCTCAAAGATTCCATCCGTATCGCAAAAAAAGGAAAACTCTCAAAAGCGACACTTATGCGTGATGAGCAGATTCATCTTATACAGAAAAAACCATACCTTTTTATGGCAGCGGCGGTTAGTGACTATGTTCCTAGTTTTGAGCAAGTTGGAAAACTCAAAAAAGAGTCTTTGGGCGGTGACTGGGAGCTAAGACTTAAAGAAAATGTTGACATATTAAGTAGTATCGATAAAGATGGAATAGTAAGTGTTGGATTTAAAGCAGAGATGGATGCTCAAAACGCTCTTAGAAATGCACAAAATATGCTTGAAAGAAAAGGTGTTGATGCTGTTTGTCTGAATGTTTTAAAAGACGCATCAAGCTTTGGTACAGAGACAAACAGTGTGGAGTTTCTAACAAAAGAGCATCATAAAAACATACCATTAGCTGACAAACTTAGCGTTGCTTTTGAGATTTTAGAGCATGCGAAAACTCTATGAATAGGGCAAGACATATTGCCATCATCATGGATGGAAATGGACGCTGGGCAGAGCTTAGAGGGCAAAAAAGAGTTAAAGGGCATGAAGCTGGTGCAAAAGTCGTGAGAACTATCACTGAATTTTGCGCAACCGACAACGACATAGAGCGGCTAACTCTCTACGCTTTTTCAACTGAAAACTGGAAAAGACCAAGGCTTGAGGTTGAGTTTTTGATGAAACTACTCCAAAGGTATCTTGATAACGAGCTTGAGACCTATCTTGCAAACAATATCCGATTTGAGCCTATCGGGGACATAAGAGCGTTCTCTTCATCTTTGCAAAAAACCATCATTGAGGTAAAAGAGAAAACCGCCCATTGCGATGGACTGGTGCAGTCTCTCGCCCTCAACTACGGCGCACATGATGAGATACTCCGTGCTATTAACAGAGTAAAAAAATCTCAAGAGGACATAACCGAGGCGATGCTCTCCAATGCGCTTGACTGCAAACACAATGTTGATTTGCTCATCCGCACGGGCGGAGACCATAGACTTTCAAACTTTTTGCTTTGGCAAGCGGCGTATGCGGAACTCTTTTTCAGCGATACGCTTTGGCCTGATTTTACAACAGAAGAGTTAGAGAAAATTTTAAAAGATTTTACAAAAATTGAGAGACGATTTGGAGGACTTAAATGATAGAACTTTTTACTGCTTTTGTATTTGGCATACTTTTTGGCTCTTTTTTAAATGTCGTTATTTTACGGCTTCCAAAAGACGAAAGTGTTGTTTTTGAGGCTTCTCACTGCCCAACATGTAAACACCCACTCAAGCCGTGGCATAACATCCCTCTTTTTTCATGGCTCTTTTTACGTGGAAGATGTGCTTTTTGCAAAACAAAAATCTCCATTCAATACCCTGCAATCGAGCTTTTATCTGGCTTGATTTTTCTTCTTCTTGCGGCAAAAATGGGAGTGAGTATCTCTTCACTTTTAGTAGCTTTTAGCTTTTTAACACTTCTTGCACTCTCCATGATAGACTTTAAATACAAAATGGTGCCAGATTCACTAAATCTGCTTGCAATTTTGTTTGCAATCTTTGGAGCATGGAACATTGAAGGCATCGTAACAAACTTCCAAAACGCTCTTCTTTTTGCAGGCGGATTTACACTTTTGCGCTTTGCACTCTCTTACGTTATGACATCATCGGCACACAGAGAAGCCAAAAAAAGAGTTACATCTTGGAGCAAAAACTACCATGTTTACCCGTTTATTGAGGCGATGGGCGAGGGAGATATCATGGTGGCGGCAACGATGGGCGCACTCCTTGGCATGAAACTCACGCTCGTTGCGATTTTTCTCTCAGCACTTTTAGCACTCCCAGTGATGCTTTTGGTAATGCGAGGCTCAAAAGAGGAACAGAGAGTTCCTTTTGTCCCTTTTTTAGCTCTAGCTACGTTTATAGTCTATATCTATGACTCGCCAATTTTAAGATATATCGAGGCTTCATACTGATGAATATCCTTCAAAATTACATAAAACAGTCTCTTTCGCTTATCTTTTTATCTATCTTTTTGCCGCTTTTTTCCATAGCTTCTATCGTTTTTCTCATCAAACTTGCAACTTTTACGGCAGTTATCCAACTCTCTATCCTTGAGATGGGCAAACTTTTTCTTTTTATGTTGCCAGAACTTCTTTTTTACACACTTCCCATCTCTTTTTTCATCGCAACAACGCTAGCTCTTTTTAAGCTCTCCAACGACAATGAAATCATTGTTATTTTCGCTTTGGGAATCCATCCAAAAGTTATATTACGAACACTTTTTACACCTGCACTTTTTCTCTCAACTCTGCTTTTTTTCAATTTTTTTGTTCTTTTGCCGCATGCAAAAACTTTATCAAACAACTTTCTCTCCTACAAAAAGAGTGAAGCAAAGTTCAACCTCTCAGCCTCAGAATTTGGACATAAATTTGGTGATTGGCTTTTGTATATAGGCAAGGATAATGAAAATGGCAGCTACTCAGACGTTATCTTGTTTAACAAAAATCAAGATGAAGAGGTACTTATCGGCGCAAAAAGGGCAGAAATCATCAATGATGCAGGCATCTTAAGACTCAAACTTACATCTGGAGAGGGGTATAGCTACTCAAAAGAGAAGCTTACGCAGATAGATTTTAAGACAATGTTTATCAACGACACTATGAAAACCAGTCTCGATAAACATGAATCGCCTATAGACTACTGGCTTCCCGAAACTCCATCAGCAAAAAAAAGAAAAATGCTTATAGCAAATACCCTCTTTAGTCTCTTTCCGCTTCTTAGTCTCTTTTTGGCAGCAACTATCGGCATCGTGCATGCAAGGCATCAAAAAGGGAGGATTTTTCTCTTTTTATTTGCAGGCGTTATCGTCTATTATGCCCTTGCTATCGCCTTGCAGCCCATTCTTTTTGCCTATACGGTGCCAGTTTTGATTTTTGGGTGGCTTATCATAACTTACACTCTTTATAAAAAAAATATCGTGGCAAAATTTTAGATGCGATGCACACTTACTATTGCGTACAACGGAACAGATTTTTTAGGCTCTCAAAGTCAAAAAGAGTCAAAAAATACTGTTCTTGGTACGCTTGACGTGGCACTTAAAAAACTAAATATTGAGACAAAAATAGTTGCGAGCGGACGTACAGACAGAGGTGTTCATGCAACAGGACAGGTTTGTCACATCGACGTGCCGCACTACTGGAGTGACATAGAAAAGCTCCGAACTTCCATTAACAAAATAGTTGCACCATCCATCTTGATAAAAAATATAAAGAGCGTGGACGAGAGTTTTCATGCTAGATACAGCGCAAAAAAACGAATCTATCGCTATATCATCAAAAGTGGCAACAGCAACCCTTTTGAGGATAGTTTTGTTACCTTTTTGCAAGACGTTGATTTTGCTTTGCTTCAAGAAAATATAAAACTCTTTTGTGGAACATTTGATTTTGGATTTTTTATGAAAAACGGCAGTGATGTCAAAACTACCACAAGAACCATCTATAAAGCCTTTGCATATAAACATAAAGGCTATATCATCCTCAATTTTGAGGCAAATGGATTTTTAAGAAGCCAGATACGCCTGATGGTCGGCGCACTTTTAGCTCTTACTTCTGCACAAATCAGAGAGCAACTTGCATGCGAAAAAAGACACAAAATCAAACCAGCACCAAGCAATGGACTTTACTTAAGTAAAATCAAATATTAATAGTATAATTAGAATAAATTAAAAGGGGAACGATTTGCAAGCATTTGGAAAGTTTTTTACAAAATTTGACCACGAATATCTAAAAGAACACTATATTTATATCCCAAAAGAGGATGAGCAAATCACAGTTGCAGAGCTTGAAGAGATGCTCAAAAACAGACGTAAAACTGTCATAGGAACTATCTTTTTATACAATCCTGCCCTCGCACCAGTGGGCTACAACATAAACACAAAACTTGCATCACAAGGGTATATTTTTGATGAAAAGTTTTGCTCACTTGGCTTTGAGAGCCACCACTATCTTTTCGCCTCTGCACTCAAAGATGACAACTACAAAGGAAAACTTGTAGAGATAAAGTACCTCTTTAGCCTCAACAGACCAGATATAGAGCCAACCTCCGCTTTAGAGACTTTTGATGATGACCTCGACAAATACCCAAGCGCACAACTCACTCGTTATGACAAAGAGCTTAACTACCAAGACTATCTCAACATCAGACTAAATGGCAAATTTGTATTTTTTGCATGGGGAAATAAGTTTGACAGACACCATAAGCATATCATCGCATATGCAAAAAATATAGCCGCACAAACAGTAAAGCTAGGCAAAGCTATAGGTTTTATGCATGATGCGAACTATGACGCACCTGAAGCGCAGGAGATGGGACTTTTCCTCCCTGCCCTTGCAACTGGAAAATTTAAAGATGTACGTGCAAACGCTTTTAAAAAGGCATTTGCATCGTTTCCTCCTATGATTATAAAGACATCATAAGAAAAAATTAGATAGTTATCTCTTTAATCTCTGCAATTTTAGAGATGCTTTTATAGATAGAGGCAACAAGCGCTTTTCTGTTGGTTCTTATCTTCTCATCCTCTGCGTTTACCATCACATCGTTAAAGAACGCATCAAGTTCGCCTTTAAGACCAAAGAGTGCATCAAGCTCCTCTTCATAACTATCATAAACATGTGTGCGAACTTCGTTGTATCTTCTAAAGAGTGCCTCTTCTGCATTTTGCTCAAAAAGAGCTGGGTTTATCTCTGCAATGTTTGCAAGGTCGATATCTTTAGTGATATTTGCAACTCTTTTAAATGTTGAGAACGATTCGCCAAAACCTTCACTCTTTGCCAGAGCGTCAAGAGCTTCTATCTTTTTGGCAACTTTGAGCAACTCTCTCTCGCCCGTCATAAGCACCGCCTCGATGATGGATGGATTTACTTTGAAGTACTGTCTAATGCGCTCAAGGAAAAAAGCTTCAAGTTTTGTAACGTCAAAAGGTTCATACCCCTCAGCCAAAAGCTTGAGCATTGCGACAATATCAAAAGAGAGTTCATGCTCTTTTGTGATTCTCACAAGCCCGTTTACCGCACGGCGCAAAGCAAATGGGTCACGTGAACCTGTCGGAATCTGGTTGATGCTAAAGAGTGCCAAAAGCGTGTCCAGCTTGAGGCTCATCGCAACGATAGCACTCATCTTTGTGGATGGAAGCGCACTCTCCTCGCCGTTTGGAAGGTACTGCTCTTTTATAGCAGTAGCCACCGCCTCACTCTCCCCAAGGCTAGTAGCATAGTAGCTTCCCATCAAACCTTGAAGCTCTGTAAACTCATAAACCATCTCACTCATAAGGTCGGCTTTTGCAAGGCTAATGGCACGCTCAAGCTCCTCTTTTGTTGCATCTTGTGGGTTGTATATCTCAAAAAGAGTATGTGCGATTTTTCTCTCACGTTCTATCTTATCCGCAACACTTCCAAGCCCTTTCATGAAGACGACTTTTTCAAGTCCCGCCGTACTTAACCCTTTTTTGAGGTCGTTGTTGTAGAAAAAGAGTGCATCGGACAAACGAGGGCGTAAAACTCTCTCATTTCCCTCTATAACCTTTGAAAAATCATCCGTAAGTGCATTGGAGACTACAACAAACTTGTTGACAAGCGCACCACCCTCAAAAACAGGGAAGTATCTCTGATGCTCTTTCATAGACGTGATGATAACCTCTGGAGGAAGCTGTAAAAATTCAACATCAAAAGAGCCCATTATGGCTGTCGGATTTTCTGTGATGGCAACAACTTCATCAAGCAAATCGGCATCGATTTCGATTTTCACCCCGTTTTGGCTCTCTAAAGATGCAAAATCTGCTAAAATCTTCTCACGTCTGGCTTCTGGAAAAAGCGTCACTCCGCCATTTTGAAGCACTTCAAAGTACTCTTTTGCTCCGCCAATAGCAGTTCTCTCAAAGTTGCTTATACGGTGTACAAAGGTACTTTTTGAAGAGCGAACACCAAAAAGCTCCATATCTACAAGTTCATCGCCAAAAAGGACATTTACCCAGCGGATAGGACGAATAAAGCTCTCTTGCAAACTTCCCCATCTCATAGACTTTCCAAACTCCAAAGATTTTATCCACTCCTCGATGATATTTGGAAGCAGAAGATGGGACGCTTGCCCTTTAAGTTCTCTTTTGTAGTAAAGAACCTCTTTGCCATCTTTTAGAGCTTGAGAGATTTCGCTCATCTCTACACCGCATTTTTTTGCAAAACCAAGTGCAGCAGGAGTTGGCACGCCATCTTTGTAAGCAACACTCAACGGTGCGCCAAAAAATTCTTCACTACTGTCATCTTGCATACTTTTAAACTCTCTATGCCAAAAAACAAGGCGGCGTGGTGTGTAGTAAAACTCAAACTCACACAAAAGGGAGTTTTTCTCTAAAATAGCAGCATATTTTGTCTCAATATTTTTTAGTTCTTTTAAAAGCGGGATAGCTGGAAGCTCTTCTACTCCAACCTCTATCAATAGTGGTTTTACCATAATAACTCTCTTATTTGTTTTTGGCGATTTTATCGCTTTTTAGCTTTAAGAGCGATTTATTATATTTCTCTTAAACAATAACTATAGAGTATCTTTTATGTTTTTAGTAAATGATTCTAAAGTTACAATACCATACAAACTAAAAAATAAAAAAAGGATAGAACATGCCAACAATCAATCGTTATAAAGACATAGATACAGTTGAAAGAGAGAGTAAAAAGGATTATATCTGT
>JAOTSA010000087.1 GCA_030247515.1 Sulfurimonas sp.
GAAAAATTATTGGTTTTTGAAAGTAAATTTATTCAACAAAGAATTGAAAAAGCGGAGCTTCTAAAAAAAGAGGGGATTAACCCCTACTCTAACGACTCAAAAAGAAATACAACCATTGAGAAGTTTTTATATGTAAACACGGATATTGCCCACACTGAGAGCAAAAGAGATGAAAATCGCCACTACACTCTAAGCGGACGCATAAAACTCTTTCGTGTCATGGGAAAAGCGAGCTTTATCCAGATAGAAGATGAGAGCGGTGTTCTTCAAGTTTATGTTGCCCGTGACAACATTGGAGAAAAATTTTATAACGAGACTTTTAAGAAAAATATAGAGACTGGCGATATCGTAGAAGTTAGCGGCTACCCTTTTGTAACAGGTCAAGGCGAGCTTTCGCTTCATGCAGACACTCTTATGCTTTTAACAAAAGCCATTGCGCCACTGCCTGAAAAATTTCACGGTATTACGGATAAAGAGACAAGATACAGAAAAAGATATCTCGACCTTATCATGAATGCAGATGTCCGCAAAACATTTAAAATCCGCTCAAAAGTTATCTCTCTAACTCGCCGTTTCTTTGAAGATAAAGGCTTTTTAGAGGTTGAAACTCCTATGATGCACCCGATTGCAGGGGGAGCAAATGCAAAACCGTTTGTGACACATCATAACGCACTCGGCATCGATAGATACCTTAGAATCGCCCCTGAACTATATCTAAAAAGACTTATCGTCGGTGGATTTGAAGCAGTTTTTGAGATAAACCGTAACTTTAGAAACGAGGGTATGGACGCTACTCATAACCCTGAGTTTACATCGATAGAGTTTTACTGGGCGTACAAAACTTATAAAGATTTGATTGAAATCACAAAAGAGTATTTTACATATCTTTTTGACCATCTAAATCTCCCTACACAACTTCCTTACGGAGAGATGGAGGTTGATTTTGGCAAGTTTAGCGAAGTGCCTCTCATCGAGTCTCTTACTACTATCGGCGGAGTTCCGCAAGAGATAGTAAACGACAAAGAGCAGATAGTTGCATTTTTAAAGAGCAAAAACATTCAAGTAAAAAATGGTCTTAACTTGGGTCAACTTCAAGGCGAGCTTTTTGATGAGTTCGTTGAAGAAAAACTTATCAATCCGACTTTTATCACAGAGTATCCAGTTGAGATTTCGCCTCTTGCAAGAAGAAGTGATGCAAACCCTGCTATTACGGAGAGATTTGAGCTTTTCATCGCAGGACGAGAGATTGCCAACGCATTTAGCGAGTTAAACGACCCAGTTGACCAGCTTCAAAGATTTGAAGCTCAAGGTGCGGCTAAAGAGAATGGAGACGATGAAGCGCATGAGATGGATTTGGACTTCATAGAAGCACTAAGTTACGGTATGGCTCCAACGGCGGGTCAAGGCATAGGCATAGACAGACTTGTGATGCTGCTTACAAACGAACACTCCATCAGAGATGTTCTGCTCTTCCCTGCTATGAAACCGTTACATGTTGAAGAGAAAAACGAAGAGACAATTTAATTTAAATAAGAAAAGGATAGAAAAATGGGTTTTTTACAGGATTACGATAAAGAAATTTTCGACTTATGCGAAAAAGAGTTAGAGAGACAAACAACACACCTAGAGATGATAGCGAGTGAAAACTTCACACTTCCTGCTGTTATGGAGACTATGGGTTCTGTTTTTACAAACAAGTATGCAGAGGGTTACCCAGGTAAGAGATACTACGGCGGTTGTGAATATGCAGACGGTGTTGAGCAGTTGGCAATTGACAGAGCGTGCAAACTTTTTGGATGTAACTATGCAAATGTTCAGCCTCACTCAGGAAGCCAAGCAAATGCGGCAGTTTATGCGGCACTTTTAAATGCAGGCGACAAGCTTTTAGGAATGGATCTTAGCCACGGCGGACACTTAACTCATGGAAGCAAGCCAAGCTTTTCAGGAAAAAACTACCACTCTTTTACTTACGGTGTAGAGCTTGACGGTCGTATGAACTATGATAAGATTATGGAAATCGCAAAAGCGGTACAGCCAAAAATTATCGTTTGCGGTGCTTCTGCTTATGCCAGAGAGATAGATTTTGCAAAATTCCGTGAGATTGCAGATGCAGTGGGAGCGATTTTATTTGCTGACATTGCCCATGTTGCGGGTCTTGTTGCAGCGGGAGAGCATCCTAGCCCATTCCCTCATGCTCATGTTGTAACTACAACGACACACAAAACTCTTGCAGGTCCAAGAGGCGGTATGATTATGACGAACGATGAAGAGATGGCAAAAAAACTTAACTCTGCCATTTTCCCAGGTATCCAAGGCGGACCGCTTGTTCATGTTATCGCTGCAAAAGCAGTTGGGTTTAAGTACAACCTCTCTCCTGAGTGGAAAGATTACGCAAGACAAGTAAAAGCAAATGCTAGAGTGTTAGGAGAGGTTTTAGTTAAAAGAGGTTACGAGCTTGTAAGCGGCGGAACAGATAACCACCTTGTTCTTCTCTCTTTTATAAACCGTGATTTTTCAGGTAAAGATGCAGATATCGCTCTTGGAAATGCGGGTATTACCGTAAACAAAAACACTGTTCCAGGAGAAACTAGAAGTCCGTTTGTTACTTCAGGTATCCGTATCGGAAGCCCTGCTCTAACAAGCAGAGGAATGAAAGAGAAAGAGTTTGAGTTTATAGCAAACAAAATCGCTGATGTTCTTGATGATATCAACAACACAGAGCTTCAATCTTCTGTTAAAAAAGAGTTAAAAGAGTTGGCGCAAAACTTTGTAGTTTATCATCAATCAACATACTAAAAAAGGGCTAAAAGATGACGGCAGCGGATTTAAATCTTATAAAAATGTTAACAGACCACTACTGGGTCAAAAGAGATACGGTAGTTGACAAAATCGTCTTCAAAGGTCGTACATTTTATAACAAATATGAGAAAGTAAACTCTACTCTCTCACATGCCGTCATCAATCAGCATCTCAAAGGCGAGATTACTGTCGCTCATTCACTTATAAACAAGCTTGGCAAAGTGGAAAATATAGTTATAGACTATAATGGACGTGATCCTGAACGTTTTTACCATAAAGCGCAACTTCTTCTTCGTGAAGAGGGCTTCATCAACTTTACGGCATATAAAACAAAAACCGAGGGGCATCTTCATGTCTATATCCACAAAGGGCATACAACACTTCAAGAGGCTATCCAACTTGGAAAGATGATAAGTATGAAGTTGGCGGCAAAACAACCAAATCAATGGCGTATGTTTCCAAATCCAGATATGCCTGATGAGTACAATATTTTGGCGCTCCCTTATGAAGTATATGCCAAGGAGCGTGGGGCATCTTGGTCAAAGCATATGTAAACAACTTTTTGGTATGATTTTAAATAAACAAATAAAGGGGACATTGTGGAAGAAAAAAGTGAATTAAATGATATTATCCTCAACAAAAACAACTCAAGTGCAAATAGCAAAAGAGTTGTTTTAGCAGTTGCAACACTTGGTATCGTACTTATCTTAGTCGTTATGCTTATGAATACTTTAACATCAAGCAACACAGATAATCTCCCGCAAGCAGTCCTCCCTCCTGAGCCACAAAAAGAGACGAAAGCAGTAGCAGGTGAACCACTTTTTGAAGACGTCAAAGTAGTTCAAGAGACAACTAAAGAAAATAGTTCGCTAGATGCAATTGCACAAAAACTCAAAGAAGAGAGTATTAAACAAGGCAATTCAACAGAAACAGCTCAAACACAACAACAATTAGCAGCAGAACAGAAAAAAGCCGCTGAACTTAAAAAAGTTGCTCCACCTAAAGAGAGTGTTGCGCAAGTAAAAACTCCAACTCCAACGCCAACAACAACACCATCTGGCTACTATGTACAAGTTGGTTCTTTTTCCAAAAATCAGCCCAATAAGCAATTTTTAGATTCCATAACAAAACTTGGCTACGGCTATACATTTCATAAGGTTTCTGACAATGCAACACCTCTAAGCAAAGTTCTTGTTGGTCCTTTTGAGAATGAGACAGAAGCAAGAAAAGCACTCAAAAATGTAAGAATTTCTGTTGAACCAGCCGCTTTTTTAACAAAAATATAAACAATTAAGCTCCACTTATGGGGCAAATGAAGGTTACTCTTTTGATTTACTCTAAACAATTTATTCAAGATCAGTTAGCTCCCATCGCCATATACGCAAAGCTAAAAGCACTTTTTCCAAATGAAATCTCATACCTCTTTGAGAGTGCAGGAGCAAGCGAGGGCAACTACAGCTTTATTTGTGTCGGTGCAAGAGAGAGAGTTCAGTATGTAGAGGGAAAAACTCTCTACACAGATGCAGAGGGCATCACACACAAAAAAAATGACTCTCCTTTTACTTTTTTAAAAAACTACTACAAAAACATAGACACTTCAATATATAAAAAAGCTACAAGCGAACTTAAAGTTGGGTATGTGGACGGGTTTATCGGTTACATAGGCTACGATATGGTCAAGGTTTTTGAACCAAAACTTCATACGACGATGGACGGCTTGAGAGATGAGCTAAATACTCCCGATTTGGATCTCATCCTTCCAAAAATGATTTTAGTTTACTCTCATAAAAATTATCAAATTACTCTTATTTCAACACTCAAAGAGATGAGTGATAAGTTTGAAGAGGTTGAAGCAGAGCTAAAAAACTCTTATGAATATATTCATATGAAAAGAAACATAGGGGATGACAAAGGCAGTTTTGCATTTTCTAAAGAGCAGTTTTTTGAGATGGTCGAGAAATCAAAAGAGATGATAAGAAGCGGTGATGTTTTTCAAATCCTTATGACAAACCGCTTTACAAGAAAGATAAAAGTCGATCCGTTTAGTTTTTACAGAATCCTAAGAAGTAAAAACCCCTCCCCTTACATGTTTTTGATGGAGTATGAAGACTTTAACATCGTTGGCTCTTCTCCTGAGGTTATGGTAAGGCTCACTGGCGGAGAGCTTCTGCTTCGCCCCATTGCAGGGACAAGAAAAAGAGGTGCTACAAAGCAAAGAGACATGGAGCTTGAAGTCGAGCTTCTTAATGACCCAAAAGAGTTATCTGAACATCTTATGCTGATAGACCTTGGAAGAAACGATGTTAGCCGTGTAGCAAAGACGGGAAGCGTAAAAGTTGAAAATATGATGCACATAGAGAGATTTTCACATGTTATGCACATCGTCTCGGATGTCACGGCTACGCTTGCGGATGATAAAGATATGTTTGACCTCTTTATGGCGACTTTTACGGCAGGAACTATGACAGGTGCGCCAAAGATAAGAGCGATGGAGCTTATAGCCCAGTACGAGGGCTTAAAGCGAGGTTTTTACAGCGGAAGCATAGGCTACTTCGGTTTTGATGGCAATATGGACAGCGCAATAACCATAAGAACTGCTTTGGTAAAAGAGGACAAAGTTGTTCTTCAAGCAGGTGCAGGCGTTGTGGCTGACAGCCAAAATGAGCTTGAGTACTTGGAAGTAAAAAACAAACTCGGCGCACTTGTGGCTTCTTTAGAGGATTTAGACTAAATGAAATTGTTTGCCATCTTTGGCGACCCTGTTGCACACTCACGCTCTCCGCTTATGCACAACAGCGTATTTAAAAACCTAAACTACAAAGCTTGTTATACAAGGGTTCATCTAACAGACGGCTCAAAATTAAGAGAGACTTTTTTTGCGCTAGCTCTTAGCGGAGCGAATATTACCGTTCCTCACAAAGAGGCGGCTTATGCGGCTTGCGATGAAGTAAGAGGCTTTGCGAAAAAAGTAGGTGTCGTAAATACACTTGTAAATGAGAACGGAAAATTAATCGGCTATAACACAGATGCGGACGGTTTTATGTTTGCCATAAAAGAGTTCGGCGATATAAAAAATATTTTAGTTCTCGGTGCAGGCGGAACTGCTAAAGCGTTATCTGCAAGATTTATAGAAGACGATATAAAAGTAAGTGTTTTAAACAGAAGCAAAGAGAGACTTGCATACTTTAGTGAACTTGGATGTGACTGTTTTACGTGGGATGATTTTAAAATCGGCAAGTATGATTTGGTAGTAAATACGACAAGTGCGGGGCTTAAAGATGAAGAGTTACCCGCTCCTTTGGCGTTAATAGAAAAAATTTTGGAAAATGCCTCTTTTGTGGCAGATGCTATCTATGGCAAAGTTACACCTTTTTTAAAACTCTCTAAAGAGAGAAATATCATCTGCAAAGACGGTGCCGATATGCTACTAGGTCAAGGCGTTTTGGCGAACGAACTATTTGTAAATTATGAGTTAAAAACGGATGATATTAAAAAATATATGTCAAAGAGTTTTGAACTCTAAAAGTTATAAAACCAATCTTTTGATTTTTTTGAAAAAGGATTTTGTTCATAAAACTCCTCTTCATCTAGCCTAAATCTAAAGTTTTTCATATAAGCTTCGACCGTCTTGTACGCCTCATTTATCTCTCTAAATCTCTGCTCATCCCCATTTGGCATATCGGGATGCAACTCTTTTGAGAGTTTTTGGTATCTCTTCTTCAACTCCGCATGCGACACACGAGAGGAGATGTCTAAAATATCAAGTGCCTCTTGAAATTTTTCATAACCCATATCTTACTCTTTTTAAATTCTATCATAGCAGATAGACCCATCCATGTCAAGGCTACATTAAGAGCCAAAAGGTTAAAATACGCCAAAAAAACAGGGCTTTATTTGCTTAATCTTCCAAACACACTAGCGTTTTTGCGCATCCTTTTAGCACCGATTATGTTTTGGATTATCTTAAATCCAAACTACTTTACCGATAACGGTTATCATGTTTCATGGAACTACTATTTTGCAGCTCTGATTTTCGTTCTTGCAAGCGTTACGGACTTTTTTGACGGCTACATCGCAAGAGAGTGGAACCAGATGACGATGCTTGGAGCTATCATCGACCCTCTTGCGGACAAGATGCTGACTATCGCCGCATTTTTGGGGCTTATGATGGTTGGAGAAGCAAATGCATGGGCTATCTATATCATCATCATCCGTGAGCTTTTTATCACGGGGATTCGAACTGTTGCGGTGAGTGAGGGGCTTGACATCAAGGCTTCATGGGCAGGCAAAGTAAAAACCGTTATGCAGATGATTGCCATCGGGTTTTTGCTGATGCACTGGAGTTTTGGTGCAGAGCTTTTATGGCTTGCCGTCGCACTTACCCTCTACTCTGGCTTTGAGTATCTTTGGGGATTTAGAGCTGCACTTTTAGGAGTTAAAAAAGCATGAGTTTTTTAGTATCACTTCTCGTCCTCTCGGCACTTATCTTTTTTCATGAACTTGGACACTACATGGCAGCCCGCAGAACGGGCGTAAAAGT
>JAOTSA010000088.1 GCA_030247515.1 Sulfurimonas sp.
CTATTTTTTTATCATCTTTTTGACTGCCATTTACTGCCGCATTTATTTTTGCATTAACATCAGGCCTTGCTTCTGGGAAATATTTACTTAAAATATTTGACATTATGTTCATACAATATATCATAATAATTAAAAAAAGATAAACCGTCCCCATTCCAAGAACCAAGAATTTTAAACTCTCTAGTACAGGATTCATTTCCATTACTACACCTTCCAAACTTGTTTGGCGATACTTTACACTATTTATGTTTAAAAAGAGTTTGCAAGAAGTTTGCTGATTTTGACAAAAGGATGATTGTTACTTTTTGATTATATAATTCATCAAAATTACTAGAATTTTGGATGGATATGAGAAACAAAAACGTTATAAAATTTGGAAAAATAAATAGCATTGAGTGATATTCTTACTTAGCTCTTGTTTTTATTGCAATGCCTATGAAGTATCTTTTTGCCATACCTTTTGCGGTCAAAATAGTTGGAATGATTCATGGAGTTTTATTTATACTTTTTTGCTACTATTTTTTCAAGGCATGGCGTGAATCAAGATGGTCTTTTAAAGAGAGTACGCTCTTTTTTATCGCTTCACTCATTCCTTTTGGAACGTTTTTCACAAAAAAAAGAATACAATCTTATGAAGTCAAAAGTTCTCTTTAGATAAAATCATCTCAAAAAAACATTTTCGTATATAGCTGGAGGAAATAATGATAGGCGGAACGCACGAACAAGAGTTTATGGCATATATGATATTTGGGTTGGTTCTTAACTTTGTATTTTCAATACTGTTTGGACTTTACCTTAGTAAAAACATAGGGATGCAAGAGATGATAAGCTCTAAAGGAGACAAAGAGCAGTCAGTTGTCGTAAGTCTGTCTCTTTTTGTACCTTATGCAAAAATGGCGGTAACTCTCTACAGAGTGGCTATTTTACAAATTTTCTTTTTAAACAGAGGCTATTCACACAAAGAGTTTTGGATTTACATGACTTCAAACAGTCTAAATAAAATAGACTAAAACTGATGCAAGAGTATAAATTAAAAATCATTCTTGCTTTTTTAGTTGGCATCGTCTTTGCATTTTTGTTTATCATACTTGCTTTTGTTTTGCCAACAAAAAAAGAGGAGGCTATTCTCATCAAAAAACCAGCAAACATCCTTGAAGAAGTCTCTGAATCTCTTAGAAAATAGTTACAGAGAGTTTTTTACTGCAATGAGGTTAAGTGTTTCGTATGCACAAAGTGGACTGAGCTTTGTTGCAGAAATTTCAAGAGCTTTTACATAAAGTCTTAAATAGTCCAAGTTATCCTCAACCATAATCTCCTCAAGAAGTTTTTGCGCATCTTTTATACGAAGATTTCTGACAACTCCCAAGTTTTTATGTGCCAAATTTCTGATATTTGTGTAGTCAAGCGGTTTGCCATCTAGGGCATCTTTTTTAAGCTCTTGGATATACCCATAAAATGCTATTTTTGATTTTAAGATTTGTATAACATAATCTTCTATCAACTGAATTACTATCTCTTTTTCCAAAGATAGCTCAAAAATCGCCTCTTCTATTTCATAACTATAGTCATAAATACTAAGATGTTCAAGATTTTGTTTGACAAACACACCACCCTCTTGCAGTAGCACATCAATCTTGTAGCGGAGTTCAACGTTTTCTGGACGTCTTTTTTCTTTATAACTATTATCCATGAAGGTACAATAACATATTTTTTTCTCTTATAATTTAAAAGTATCGAAAAAATGGAAGCAAAGTAACGATGAGTGCTACAAAAGCACTCATACACATAATTATATCGCCATTGCCTTAGAAATAACTCTGTTTAGTCTTGAGATAAACCCTGTTGTGTCTTCCAGCTCTACACCGTCAAAAAGTTTTGCCTGATCAAGCAGAAGGTGTGCTGCATCATTGATAAGATTTTGATCAACAGAATTTTTGAGTTTTATGATGAGTTCATGTTTAGGATTTATCTGTAAAATCGGCGCAGATGCAGGTGCATCGCCTTTTTGCCCCATTTGTTTCATGATTTGCGCCATCATAAATGCTGGGTCTTCTTTATCTTCTTTTAGTTTTACAGGAGAATCAACCAAATCAAAAGTAACTTCAACCGCTTTTATGCTCTCTCCTAAAGAGTTTTTAAGCTCTTTTGCAAGTCCTTCGTACTCTTTTGCCGCTTCTTCATGCGCTTTTTTCTCATCTTCATTCTCATCAAATTTTGCATCATTTACGTGAATGAGTTTGTACTCTTTGTACTCAGTTACCATTGGGAAGATGATGGTGTCAATCTCTTCATTAAGCACTAAAACATCGATGCCACGAGACTTAAATCGCTCCAATGCAGGAGAGTTTTTAAGCATTGAAAGGGATGTTTTGCCTGTGATGAAGTAAATCTCTTTTTTTATCTCATCCACATTTTTCAAAAACTCTTCAAACATAACTGGTTCAGGGGAGCTAAGAGTGTTAAACTGCATAAGCTCCAAAATCTTCTCACGATTGCCATAGTCACTGTAAAGCCCCTCTTTGAGGACATTTCCAAACTCTTTAAAGAATGTTTTGTACTTCTCTTTGTCGTTTGTCGCCATCTTTGCAAGTTCGGATAGAACTTTTTTGACAGAGGCATTTTTTATCTTTGCCATAACCGCATTTGACTGTAAAATCTCACGAGAGACATTGAGAGGGAGGTCTTTTGAGTCAATCACACCACGCAAAAATCTCATATAAGTCGGCATCAACTCTTTTTCATCATCTGTTATAAATACACGGTTGATGTAGAGTTTAATCCCTGTTTGATAGTCAACTCTGTACAAATCCATCGGTGCTTTGCTTGGGATGTAAAAGAGTGTTGTGTATTCGATAGCACCCTCTGCTTTGTTGTGCATCCACGCAAGAGGTTCTTCTGAAGAGTGAGCGATAGAGCTGTAAAAATCTTTGTACTCCTCCTCTTTTATCTCACTTTTTGAGATTGTCCAAAGTGCGTTTGCACGGTTAATCTGCTTGTTTTGTATCTCTGTTCTTGAAGGCTCTATCTCTTTGCCATTATCATCTTTTTTTGCAGCGATAAACTCCTCTTTATCCATAAAAATTGGGAATGGAATATGGTTTGAGTACTTTTTGATGATACTCTCGATTCTGTATGTATCTAAAAATTCACCCTCTTCATCATTAAGGTGCATCACTATCGTTGTTCCGTGACCGTCTTGCGTGGTGTGTTCTATCTCAAACTCGCCATCGCCTTTGCTTATCCAGAGGTACGCTTGCTCTTCGCCTGCTTTTTTTGTAGTAACTTCAACTCTGTGTGCGACCATAAAACAAGCATAAAAACCGACACCAAACTGACCGATAAGGTTTGAATCTTTTTTCTGATCTCCCGTGAGATTTTCTAAAAATGCCTTTGTTCCTGACTTGGCAATCGTTCCGAGGTTGTTCATCAAATCCTCTTCATTCATACCTATCCCGCTATCTTTGATAGTGAGGGTTTTTGTCTCTTTGTTTGCAACGATATCGATGCGAGGGTTGAAACTGATGCCTTTGTATGCGTCGTTTGTTAAAACGAGCAGGTTGAGTTTGTCCATCGCATCTGACGCGTTAGAGACTAGCTCACGCAAAAATATCTCTTTGTTTGAGTAGAGCGAGTGAATCATAAGGTTGAGTATCTGATTTGCTTCTGTTTGAAATTGATGTTTTGCCATCTGTATATTCCTTATAAAAATTTTTTGTAATACTATCAAAAAAAGTCAATAGTTGCAAGTTTTATCAAAATACTTTAGTCTATAAGGCTCAAATATGTTTAGTGTAAGTTTGATTTTAAAAAAAAATATCTTTTGGCTATAATTTCACTATGTTAAATGATTTTATAGAAATGATAGAACCAACACCGAAACTAAAATCTCAAAAATGCAAATTTATAGCCTTTTTGATATGGGTATTTTTACAATACTCTATCTATGCGGCGATGGCGTTAACATGGTATTTGTATGATTTTTTTATCTCTTTTTTTGCTCTTGTGCTTAGTTTTATAGTGGTTGGCATCATTCGCTCGAAACTAAGAAACAGTGCTATACCTGCATCGCAAAGAGAGTATCACTACAACGACAAAGGCATAGCTGCTTGGTACACCTCAAGAGAGCTATGTTTTGGGGAATCCTAAAGTTTTATGGGCTTTGCGTACTCCATGATATTTGTCTCTTTGCCTAACTCATTTTTAATTACAGAGGCAAATATCTCCATTTTTTCAGTCTCTCCATGAATCAAATAGATATTTTTTAGCTTCTCGATAGGTCGCATCCACTCGATAAGCTCTTTTTGGTCTGCATGTGCGGAGAAGCCGTTTATGGTGTAAACTTTTGCTTTAACAGCTATCTCTTCTCCATAAATCTTAATCATCTTCTCGCCATCAACAATGCTGCGTCCAAGCGTCCCATGTACCTGATAACCGACAAATACAACGGCATTTTTTGCGTTCCAAAGTCTATGTTTGAGGTGATGCATGATGCGCCCGCCGTTGCACATTCCGCTTCCTGCGATAATGATAGAGCGTTCTTTTGTTTTGTTTATCGCCATAGATTGGTCACGTGTGGTCGTTGTTTCAAGCCATGCAAAAGAGAATGGATCACCCCCGCTCCCTGGTGCATACTCAAGTGTGTCGCTCAAGTGGATAGGATAACGGTTATAAAGTTTTGTCGCTTTGATGGCAAGGGGACTATCTAAAAAGACACGGCATTTTGGCAACTCGCCATTGTCGTGCATCTCATGAAGCAGCCAAAGTATCTCTTGTGTTCTCTCCAGCGCA
The DNA here is from genome assembly GCA_030247515.1 of Sulfurimonas sp. GTDB lineage: Bacteria > Campylobacterota > Campylobacteria > Campylobacterales > Sulfurimonadaceae > Sulfurimonas. The sequence goes on from JAOTSA010000088.1 coordinate 4,789, forward strand.
AAAGATGGGATGATAACATTTCCGTTTTGTTGCAGTGTTGTGCGTACAGCCTCCTTAAACTCGGCTATACTCTGTTCTAGTGGTTTGTGCTGACGGTCTCCGTAGGTTGATTCTATAAAAAGAGCATCTGCTTGGTCGATGTTGTCCGCACTGTCGATGATAAGTCTCTCTGGAGAGCCTAAATCGCCAGAGAAGAGGATACGCTTGTGGCTGTTTTTTTCCTGATAATCAAGTATAACAAAAGCACTTCCCATGATATGCCCTGCATTTGCCAACGTCACTTTTATATGATGCTTTAACTTATGCTCCTCAAAATACTCCAGTGTGCACCATTTTTTCTCAAAAACTCTATCCACATCCTCTTTTGTGTAGAGCGGCTCTAAGATACTCTCCTCTTCGCCACGTCTGCGTGCTTTTCTGCGGAGGGTTTTGTACTCCTCTTGGAGTATATTTGCACTATCAAGCAGCATCACTTTTGCGATATCGTGAGTCGCTTTTGTGGCGATTATCCTGCCATTGAACCCATCTTTGATAAGCTTTGGCACTCTTCCGATATGGTCAAGATGCGCATGCGTCAAAACAAGATAGTTGACTTTTGAAGGGTCAAACTCAAAAGCCTCGTAGTTTCTCTCCTCATTGCCATTGCCTTGAAACATACCGCAATCAATCAAAATTTTTATAGAATCAATTTTTACTAAATGACACGAACCAGTAACACATTGCGCCGCCCCATATGATGTAACAGTTACCATTTTCTTATCCTTGGTTTTGTAAGTTGCACCAATTATATTCAAATTTATCTCTTATGTTACTTACACTATAATTTGATTTTATATATAACGCAAAGACAAAAAATGGCACTTATAGATTTACTAAACATATCAAAACATTACGAAGCACAAAAAATTTTAAGTGAGATAAATTTTCATGTGGACGAGGGCGAGAGAATCGTCATCATCGGCAAAAACGGCAGCGGCAAATCTACTTTGATGAAGATTGTAAACGGAACGCTTGAGCAAGATGGCGGCGAGAGGATTTGCAGACAAAACCTAGAAATAAAGATGCTAGCACAAAGACCTGAGTTTAAAGAGGGAGACTCTGTTCGTGAAGCGGTAGAAGCTGGACTGGACGAACTAAACAGTGCAAAAAAACGCTACAACTCGCTCTCGCTTCTCTTGGCGGATGATTTTGAGAACAAAGCACTCATTGATGAGCATGAGATGCTCTCACGCTATATTGAGCATCATAACGCTTGGAATTTGGATGACAAAATAGAGCGCATCATCAAGCATTTTGACCTCAAACAGTATGAGGACAAGCCCGTCATAATGCTTAGCGGAGGCGAACAAAGAAGAGTTGCTCTAGCTTCACTGCTACTGCAAAAACCAGATATTTTGCTTCTCGATGAACCAACAAACCACCTTGACGTTTACATGGTAGAGTTTTTAGAAGAGCTGATTTTGAAAGAGAAATTTACTCTTGTTTTCATCTCGCATGACAGATATTTTATCGACAGAGTTGCTACAAAGTGTGTTGAAGTGGAGGATTGTGCGATTAGAGAGTACAGCGGCGGATACAGCACTTATCTCGTGCAAAAAGAGGAGTACATGCAAACACTTCAAAAGCAGCATGAGACACTTTTAACGATACTTAAGCGAGAAAATGAGTGGTTTTCAAGGGGTGTAAAAGCAAGGCTCAAAAGAAACGAGGGACGTAAAGAGCGGCTTATGTCCCTTAGAGAAGATGCCAAAACAAACCCTTCCAAAATCAAAAAAATGACGTTAGAGTTAGAGCGTGAAGCAAAACATTTCAACCGTGACAAAAGCGTCAACAAACAAAAAATGCTTTTTGAAGTTGAAAATCTTGGGCTAACTTTGGGCAATAAAGAGCTTTTTAAAAACTTCAATACAAGAATCCTTCAAAAAGATGTTATCGCCATCGTTGGACCAAACGGAAGCGGTAAATCAACACTTTTAAAGGCTCTTTTAGGGCGTCTCGAACCGACAGAAGGGAAAATCAAGCGAGGAGAATTTAGTGTTGGCTACTTTGACCAACACCGAGAGATGCTTGATGATGAAAAAAACCTTATAGAGACTTTCTGTCCATTTGGCGGAGACAGAGTAAGTGTGCGTGGGCGTGATATGCATGTTTTTGGCTACTTGAAAAACTTCCTTTTTCCCAGAGAGTTTTTGGACAAAAAGATAGGCATCTTAAGCGGCGGAGAAAAAAACCGTATCGCTCTTGCTCTGCTCTTTACCAAAAATGTGGATATTCTCATCCTTGACGAACCTACAAACGATTTGGACATCCCAACCATCAACATTCTTGAAGAGCAGTTGATGAACTTTGGCGGAGCGGTAATCATCGTAAGTCATGACAGATACTTTGTCGATAAAATCGCAAAAAAACTCTTTATCTTCAAAGAGGACAAGCATATCGAGGAGAGCTACCAAAGCTACACAGAATATCTCGAACTAGAACATGAACTCAAAGAGCTTAGTGAACTTGAAAAAGAGAGCCAAAAAGTAGAGG
>JAOTSA010000089.1 GCA_030247515.1 Sulfurimonas sp.
AGATATTCCTTCACTCAAAGAGAGACCAGAAGATGTGCTTTTGTTGATGCAAAAGTTTATGAAAGAGGCTTTTTCTCTTTTTGGTTCTACTGAAATATTGAAACTTGATGATATTAAGCCAGATTTAACTAGAAACTCTCACTCCTTAAGAAAGCAGATAATGATACATTTCTTGCTTAAAAATATAAGCGAGCGTGAGTTAATAGAGATTGTTGAAAACTATCTTTTTGAGAGACTTGGTTCAAATAGTGATTATAAAAACTTTCTACATCTATATGAAGTACCGCTAATAAATGCGGGACTTCGCAAATTTAAATCTCAATTGCAACTCTCGGATAAGCTTGGGTTGAATAGAAATACATTAAGAAAAAAAATAGCAGACAATAATAAATATTTATAAAGGAAGAAAATGAAAAAAATAGCGATGATTTTTGCAGGACAAGGTTCTCAGGCGACTGGGATGGGTAAGGATTTTTATGAAAATTCTGAAATAGCAAAAGAGATGTTTGAGAAGGCTGGCAAAAGAGTAGGACTTCATTTTGATGAGCTTATTTTTGGAGAGCATGATTTGCTTGGGCAAACTGCTTATACGCAGCCGTCTATTCTTTTGATTCAGATGGTCGCATACCGTCTTTTTAAAGAGAAATGTCCCGATATGAAAGCTGAACTCTTTTTGGGGCATTCGCTTGGTGAGTTTTCTGCTCTTTGTGCGAGTGGAGCGATTGACTATATTGATGCGGTAGAGCTTGTGCATAGACGTGGTCAGCTTATGCAAGATGCATGTGCAGATATCGAAGCAGGCATGATGGTAGTTATGGGGCTTGAGGATGTAGCGGTAGAGAAGATATGTACTGCCGCTCAAGTTGAGGGAAAAAAAGTTTGGCCTGCAAACTATAATCAAGATGGTCAATTGGTTGTTGCGGGGATGAAATCAGACCTTGCATCAATGGAGCAAATATTTAAAGAGGCAGGTGCGAAACGTGCGCTTCTTCTCAATATGTCGGTTGCTAGCCATTGTGAACTTCTTTCTCCAGCGCAAGTTCCCTTAAAAGGCTTGATGGAAAGTATGGTCGGAGATAGTTTTGAAGCACCTGTTATCTCAAATGTTACAACTGCTCCTTATGCAACAAAAAAAGAGGCGATAGAGCTTTTAACAGAACAGTTGATTAAGCCTGTAAAATATAAGCAGTCAATCGAAGCAATTGCTAAAAATGTAGATGTAGCTATAGAATTTGGAAACGGAGCTACTCTTAAGGGACTAAATAAAAGAATCGCACCTGAGCTTGAGACTTATGTAATTTCAGATATGAAATCTTTAGAAGAAGTAGTTGAGCTTCTTTGTAAATAAGATGAGAGTAACGCTTGCTCAAATATCACCAAAATTAAGCCGCTCAAATCTTGCTGAAGCTGTGGCAATAGTTGTTGCAAATAAAGAAAAAAGTGATTTGATAGTTTTTCCAGAGCTTTCACTGAGTGGCTATATGCTTCAAGATAAACTTGTTGAGGATGCGTGGTGCATCGATGAATTGGCTGCAATTGCAGAACTTAGCATTGATGTGGATATAGTTGTAGGTGCTGCCATAAGAGAGGGAGATGCTTTTAAAAATGCGGCACTTTATTTCTCTCAAGGACGGCTTTTATCAAAGCATGATAAAGTTCATTTGCCAAATTATGGGATGTTTGAAGAGGCTAGGTACTTTAGTGCAGGTGAGATTTTTGAGAGCTTTTTAACGAGGTTTGGAAGAGTCTCAATGGTCGTTTGTGAAGACCTTTGGCATAAAAGTGTTCATAAAGATTTGATAAAACAAAATCCTGACTATATTATAGCCCTTGCCGCTTCTCCTGCTCGTGGTTTTAGTGATAGTGGACTTGAGATAGAAGAGAAGTGGTATGCAATCATCAAGAGTGTTGCGCTGGAGTGTAAGGCGCAACTCATCTTTGTTAACAGAGTTGGTTTTGAGGATGGACTTGGGTTTTGGGGTGGAAGCTGCGTCGTTGATGCACAAGCAAATATAGTTCATAAACTGCCGCATTATAAAAAGATAGTAGAGAGATTTGAAATAGAAGGAAAATTATGAAAATAGCCATCATGGGGGCAATGCCAGAAGAGATTGCACCGATACTTGAAAAATTGGGTTCTTATACAACTGTAAGGTATGCTGGAAACAACTACTATGAAGCGACATACAAAGGTGTTGATTTAGTTGTTGCTTATAGTAAAATAGGTAAGGTTTTTTCCACACTCACTGCCACAATTATGATTGAGCATTTTGGGGCAACTAAACTTCTGTTTTCTGGAGTTGCGGGGGCGATATGTCCAACTTTAAAAATCGGCGACTTAATTGTTGCTTCCAAACTTGCACAGCACGATTTGGATATTACTGCATTTGGTCATCCTTTTGGTTATGTCCCAGAGGGTTCTATCTTTATAGAAGCAGATAAAGAGATGATAGAGATGAGCAAAGAGGTTGCCAAGAGTATGGGCAAGAGTGTGCGGGAGGGTGTTATAGCAACTGGTGACCAGTTTATAGCAAATGAAGAGAAAAAAAATTGGATTGGAGCTACTTTTGGAGCTCATGCGCTTGAGATGGAGGGCGGAAGCGTTGCGGTTGTTTGCCATGCTTTAAATGTGCCGTTCTTTAAACTTAGAGCTATTAGCGATGTTGCAGATATGGACGCAAGCTTTAATTTTGATACATTTTTGGAAACAAGTGCAAAAGAGAGTGCTGATTTTATTATGAAAATGGTGCAGTCCATTATTGAGAACGCTAAATGAACAAAGTTCATTTAGCTACGCTAACGCTATGTTTTACTCAGCGTAAAGCTCACGCTCAGACAAGCCGAGCTTAAAATGTCTCTTAAACTATCAAAAAAAATCATGAGCAGACTTGGAAAGACAAATGCCGCATTTGAGCTTATAGAAGAGGGCGATAAGATTTTGGTTGGTCTTAGCGGAGGCAAGGATTCACTTACTCTTGTACATGCACTTAAAGAACAGCAACGTCGTGCGCCATTTCAATTTGACTTTATAGCTGTTACTGTATCGTATGGAATGGGTGAAAACTATGACAAACTTAAAGCACACTGTCAAGAGCATGGTATAGCATATGAAGTGTATGACACAAATATATATGATATTGCAGAGGATAAAATCAGAAAAAACTCCTCTTTTTGCAGTTTTTTTTCTCGGATGAGAAGAGGTTCTCTTTATAGTGCTGCTGAGAAATATGGGTGTAACAAAGTAGCCCTCGGTCATCACATGGATGATGCTGCAGAGAGTTTTTTTATGAACTTTATCTATAACGGGCAGTTAAGAAGCCTCGCTCCAAAGTATAAGGCGGACAGAGGAGTTACGGTTATTCGTCCTCTTATTCAGATGAGAGAGCGTCAGCTTTTGGCTTTTGTGCAAGAAAATGGTATTGAGACTATAGGTGATGAAGCGTGTCCTTCGATGCGTTTTGACATAAAAATGCCTCATGCCAGAGCGCATACAAAAGAGATGCTTTTGAAAATGGAAAAAGAGTTTCCATCACTATTTGTAAGCCTCAACGCCTCTTTTCAAAATATATCAAAAGATAGTTTCTTTGAAAAAGAGCTTTTTAATATCTAGGGATGATGGCTGCTTCATCCTTTTGGATTTGTGATTTTTTCTCATGAAGTATTTCTTCTTTAAGTTTCTCTAAAAATTCTACAATGTTTTCTTGGTAGGAGATAGTATCTCTGTCATGAGAGAGTGCGATGAACTCTTTGAGTGACTCAGTGTCAATTTTTTTTGCATATCTCGGTGCTTGTCTTAGCTCTCTTTGGATGCTAAGCACTAGCGTATCCATAGTGAACTCGTTATTCTCTCTAATCTTGTTTACAAACTCTTTTGTGGAGAGCATGAGGAGGTTTGCTCTATCTTCATCGTTCTTGTAAATATCCACACCGATTTTTTTAACTAATATATAATTTTCTACTTTTGCCTCTTCATTTGCTGCAATAACAAGTGCAAAAAGTTTGGCACGAAACTCAAGTGAACCATGGTGATGGACAAAGAGTTCACGAAATGCGCTAAAAAAATAGTGTTTGATAAGAAAGCTTAGACGCATTTAAATTCCCAGTAGAGTATAATGTGCTATTATACATTTTTGATTTTTAAATAAGCGTAAAGAAGATAGGAGTATGCATGGGAAGAGCTTTTGAATATAGAAAAGCATCAAAACTAAAAAGATGGGGAGCAATGTCAAAGTTGTTTCCAAAGTTGGGAAAATTGATAACTGTTGCAGCAAAAGAGGGAGGAGGAGACCCAGATAGTAACTCTAAACTCCGCACAGCGATACTCAATGCAAAAGCTGAAAATATGCCAAAAGAGAATATTGAAGCAGCAATCAAGAGAGCAACGTCCAAAGATATGACAAATATGTTGGAAGTAAATTTTGAAGGAAAGCTTCCACATGGTGTGCAAGTTTTCATAGAGTGTATGACTGACAACAACACAAGAACGGTTGCTAACGTTAAGAGTATTCTCTCTAAAAATGGCGGAGAGATGCTTACGAAAGGTTCTCTTGATTTTATGTTTGAGAGAAAAGCAATTTTTGAATGTGACTTAAAAGATGGGCTAGATATTGAAGAGATGGAGTTTGAGCTTATTGATGCCGGACTTGAAGAGATTGAGGCTGAAGAGAAAATGGTTATCATTACAGCGGACTATACAAGTTTTGGAGCGATAAATAGCGCACTTGAGGGAATGGGAATAGAGATAAGAAAAGCAAACTTAGAGAGAATGGCAACAACCCCTGTCTCGCTTACGCCTGAGCAACAACAAGACATCGACAAAGCACTTGAGAAGCTTGATGATGATGATGACGTTCAGAAAGTTTTTACAAATATTGCGTAAAAAATAGGTTTTTCCTATTTTTTACCCATAACCGCATTGCCCATATCCCACATTGGCATAAAGATTCCAAGAGCAAGAAGAAGAACCATACTCGCAATTATCAAGAGCATAATTGGTTCGATTGCTTCAGATAGACCGTCAATAATGGCATCAAATCTCATTTTATAATATTGCGCAACCTTCCCAACCATAGTATCTAGTGTACCACTCTCTTCCCCTGCGCTAATCATTTGAACAATCATATTTTCAAAGAGCTTGGTGTTTGCTAGCCCTTCATGAAGAGAAGAACCTTTTTCTACCGCTACTCTTACTGTGGAGAGCCTGTTTTTTAATGGGAGGCTATCAATCATAGAGATAGATGTTTCAAGAGCTTCTGCGATTGGAATACCAGCTCTGATAAGTTCCGAAAATACAAGAGTAAATCTGCTTAGTGTTGCATACATAATGATATTTTTGATGAGGTATGTCTTTAAGAGGATTTCATGCCATCCGTAACGTATCTCTTTGTTGTTGTTAATCAAAAATTTAAATATAGTAAAAAATAGAAAGAGTGCTGCTAGAACATAGAGTCCATAATTGTTAAAAAGATACTCTAGTTTGAGCAAGATAAGTGTAGGCAAGGGGAGCGATGCGTTAAGTTTTTCAAACATTGATTTAAAATTTGGAACAACATAAGAAATCAAAACAGTAAAGGCAATAGCCATGGCAATCATGACATTTCTTGGGTATGCCATCGCTTTTTTAAATTTAATCATATTTGCACGAATCTCTTCAAGCATATTTGCAAGCGAGTAGAGAGCGTCATCCAAGTTACCTGTTTTTTCTCCAAGCTGTACCATGGCAATAGCCAGATTTCCCAATTCAAAACGAAAATTATCCATGGCTCTTGAGAGTGAATGTCCAGAGTTGATGTCCTCTGCAAGTTTTCCAAAGACCAACTTGAGAGTTTCATCTGATGTTGATTTTGCTATTTCGCTAAGAGAGTCATAAATTGAAATTCCAGCATTGGTCATAACAGCTAACTGTCTTATGGAGGCGATTAGAGCATCTGGTTTTATCTTTCTTTTTTTAACACTGCTAAAAAAGTTGTTTTTTAATCTTTTTAACTGAGCTTCAAAAGGTTCTTTCTCCTCTGAAATTTTTAAAATAATGCCAGAGTATTTTAATTTTACCAATTCATGAGCTTGTTTTCTGTCCTCGGCATACATTGCGATATGCTCTTTTTTACCTTTTGTAAGTATAGTCGTGATAAAGTATTTCATTATTTTGCCACCCTTAAAATTTCTTCCAGACTTGTTACGCCTGCGAGAGCTTTATTAACCCCATTCTCCAGCAATCCCATAAAACCATCCTCTACAGCTTGTGCACGTATGGTTTCAACTGATGCATGTTTTGCAACTAGAGATGAGATTTTTTCATTTACAATTAAAACCTCACAAATCATCTCTCGACCCATATATCCAGTCTCTTTGCACTCTCTGCAGCCTTTTCCTATGTAAAACTTACTCTCAGGAGGTATAAAATGCTTTAGTTCTTCAAGTGCTGATGGCGAAACTCTCTCCTCTATTTTACAGTTTAAGCATATCTTCCTGACAAGTCTTTGTGCTTGTATAGCCACTAAAGAACCGCTTATGAGGTATGGAGCGATTCCCATGTCAACCATACGGGTAATGGCACTAATGGAGTCATTTGTATGGAGTGTTGATATAACCAAGTGTCCTGTAAGAGCGGCTTTGACCGCAATTTCAAGTGTTTCAGAGTCACGAATTTCCCCAATCATGATTTTATCAGGGTCTTGTCTGAGGATAGACCTAAGTGCATCGGCAAAACTTAAACCTACTTTTGGATTGACTTGAACCTGTTGGATAAGGTTCATTCTGTACTCAACTGGGTCTTCAACCGTTATGACTTTGTCTTCTATATTTCTAAGTTCATTAAGTGCGCCATAAAGAGTTGTAGTTTTACCGCTTCCAGTTGGACCTGTGACGAGAATAATCCCATAAGGAGTTTTTAGTGCTTTTAAAAACTTTTGATAACTTGCTGAGTCCATCCCCGCATCTTCTAGTTTGACAAGTGCCTTTTGCTTGTCAAGTACCCTCATAACGATAGATTCGCCATAAAGAATAGGAAGCGTAGATATACGAAAATCATACTCTCTGCCAGAAACTATGGTTGAAAAACGCCCATCCTGAGGTTTTCTTTTTTCAGCAATATCCAAATTTGCAAGAAGCTTTAGTCTTGAAGCCAGTGGTGGATAGATATCTTTTTCAAAGATAAAAATCTCCACAAGTTTTCCGTCAATACGTGTTCTTACTACACAATTTTTCTCGGTTGGTTCTATATGTACGTCACTTGCACGGTCCTTAAC
>JAOTSA010000090.1 GCA_030247515.1 Sulfurimonas sp.
ATAAATCACTATATCATGAAATCCGCACTCCGCACCGATACCTACTCCAAGAGCCTTTGAGCATGCCTCTTTAGCCGCCCAAAAGCCTGAAGCAGTTTTGTGATTTTTGGCAAGGACTATCTCATCATCAGATAAAAATTTCTTAAGTGCGTTATTTCCAAATCTTTGGATAAAACGCTCCATACGAGACAACTTGATAAGATCAACTCCAATCATCTACTGGACAACAAACTCTGTAAAGTAAATCCCCTGAATGCTTCCATCTGTGATCATAGAATTGAGAGTATCCATAATCTGCTCTGAAATTTTCTGTTTTCCTTTTTTTGAGGAGATCTCTTCAAGTGTTTTAGAGGTTAAAATTCTGATAATTCTATCTCTTATCACAGGTACTTTTTTGTCAAGTTCCATGCTTAACTCTTTGCCGTTTAGTTCGAGTGATATAGTTGTTTTGAGATAACGACGACCAGAATCACTTTTAAGGTTGACTGTAAAAGCATCAAGCGGATAGAGTGTGCCGATTTGGCTTAGTTTTTTTGACCCCATCTCATCGCCATCATCTTTTGATTTGGCAGATGCACTCTTTTGTTGTGTCTGAGGAGCTGCCGCTTGTTCTGTTTGTTGTGGAGCTTGGGCTGCTTTTTCATCCCCGCCCATCAGAAGAAATGCCACAGCACCACCCACGATAATAATTAGTAGCAATACAACAATGATGATTATCATTAGTGTATTTGACTTCTTACCCTCACTTGTACTTTCTTCTTCTTTTTTCTCTTTATCAGCCATAATTTCTTCCTTAAATGTAGTCTCGTTAGTATATCAAAATTTAAACTTTAGTCACAGATTTCTATATTTAGTGTTTTAATAATCTCTTCAAATATCTCGCCAGCTTCTCTATCAACATCGTCATGATACTCAAGCACGACAATATTTTTTGTATCAGAGATGTGACAAGTGTATGACTCTGGTTTTATATCATATTTTGAAGTTATTTTGTCGATTGTGGAGCATACAAGTTCTCCCTCTTCTTTTCCCTCGTAAGCAATTGATAACTTATAGAATTTTTCTTCACTTCTTACTTGTGCGTCCATAGAATTATTTCCTTTAAAAAAATTTAGAAATTATACTACCAATAGAATAAAATTCTGTAATTAAAGTCAATACCATTCTAGGAGTTTTGTAACTTCATCGACTATAAATGTTTTGATATTTGTCTTTTCCAAAGGTTTTTTACACATAAGAGCCTTGGTAATATTTTGCATATTTGCCTCTTTAAGCCTCACATCCATGCCATAAACTTCTCTTACATCCCCAACAAGAGTCACCTCGCCGATAAAAATAGTCTTTTTTGAGATAGCACGGTTGCGAAAACTGCTGATGATGGCTGCAAGTACTGCCAAATCTGCCGATGTTTCACTAATCTTAATCCCGCCTGTTATGTTGATAAAAACATCATATCCAGAGAGAGGAATCTCCAACTTTCTCTCCAAAAGTGCTAAGAGCATATTGAGTCGATTATTGTCAAAGCCAGTCGCTTGGCGTTTTGAATTTGCAGTGTGTGATTCTGAAACAAGTGCTTGAACTTCAAGAATGATGGGGCGTGAACCCTCCATGATAACCGTAAGTGCAGAACCTGCCTGTTCAGAATCACGGTTAAAAAACCTCGAACCAATGTCAGTTGCAGAGACAAGCCCGTCACTGCGCATCTCAAAAACACCAATCTCACTTGTCGGTCCAAAACGGTTTTTAAATCCACGGAGGATTCTAAGCTCTTGTGATGAGTCGCCCTCAAAGTAAAGAACAGTGTCAACCATGTGTTCTAAGACTCTAGGTCCAGCGATAGAGCCCTCTTTTGTGATATGCCCTATAATGAAGATAGCGATGTTTTTATCTTTTGCTATACGCATCAACTCAAATGTTATCTGCCTGACTTGTGTAACAGAACCTGGGGCGGAGGCGATATTTTCGGAGTAGAGCGTTTGGATGGAGTCAATAATCAAAAAATCATACGCTCTGTGTTCTAGTTCAACCAAAACCTGTTCCAGACGAATTTCACTCAATAGATAAAGAGAGTTTTGGTTTGCCCTAAGACGATTTGCACGCAGTTTTATCTGTGAACTAGACTCTTCCCCGCTTACATAGAGAACATTTTGTCCGCTTGAAGCTATGTCGCCGCCGACTTTTAAGAGAAGTGTTGATTTTCCAACCCCTGGGCTTCCGCCGATAAGGGTTAGTGACCCAGGAACTACTCCGCCGCCAAGAACGGTATCTAGTTCAGGATTGCCCGAACTAAAGCGAAATATCTCCTCCTCTTCTATATCGTTGATGCTAATGGCTTTTGCTGAGGAAGAGGTTGATTTGGTTTTTTTTACGACCTCTTGCTGCTGTTCATTTAGCTCTACAAAAGAGTCCCATGCTCCGCAATTGGTACATTTGCCCATCCATCTGGGTGTAGTCAGACCGCAATGTTGGCATTCAAAAAGGATTTTTTTCTTAGACATCTACAACAACCTTTTAAAAATTTGAGGAATTATAGGGAGAAAAGTATAAAAGGTCTAAAAATATGGCAATTTGCCATATTTTTGTATTTACTCTTCTGTGTAGATGACATCAAGCAGACCATCAACAAACTCATATTTGTCAAATGGTGTGAGATTTTCAGGTTGTTCGCCTGTTCCAACATAAAGGATAGGAAGTTCAAGCGCATAAGCGATGCTAAAGACGCTTCCGCCCTTTGCTGTTCCATCAAGTTTTGTGATGATAATACCGTCAATCCCTACCATCTCATTGAAGGCTTTTGCTTGAGCTATGGCAGAGTTGCCTTGCGTACCGTCTATGATAAGAATAGTTCTATGTGGTGCGCCGCTATGGGCTTTGTCGCAGATTCTATGGATTTTTTTGAGTTCATTCGCAAGGTTTGTTTGGGTGTGAAGTCTTCCTGCTGTATCGATGATAACATGGTCAAACCCTTTTGATTTTGCCGAATCTATAGTGTCGTAAGCAACGGCAGAGCTGTCATGTCCCTGTTTTGAGGCGATGATTGGGATGTCTAGTTTTTTAGCCCAAAGAGTGAGCTGTTCAATCGCTGCTGCACGAAAGGTGTCTCCAGCTCCAAGGATTACTTTTTTACCCTCACTCTTGTAGCGGGCTGCTAGTTTTGAGATGGTTGTCGTTTTGCCAGCACCGTTAACACCGACTATGAGTTCCACAAAAGGTGCAGTAAATTTTGGCTCTTCGTATGTTGTGTGGGCAAGTGTAGCAAGAAGTTTTGAACGCAAAATATCACGTGTTACTTTATTTTGATATATCTCGTTTAAGATAATCTCTACAAGCCCATACTCGACATCTGCTTCAAGCAAAATCTCTTCAATCTCTTCTTTTGTAAAAGAGAGTTTTTTCTTTGGAACTATTGATTTTATTGCCTCGGCTGTTTTGCTAAGCGATCTTTTAATAAACCCAAACATCACTATTTACCTAAAGCGTTTTTGATATCGCTCTCTATAAATTCCTCTTCAGTTGCGCCGACATAGTGGTTTATGAGTTGTCCATTTTTATACATTGCCATCGTTGGGATAGGGTATCTTTCCCCAAGACCTAGCTCTTTTACTATTGCGTTGCTTAGTCGTCTGTTTTGTTCAGAGTTGACTAAAACATAGTTTGCTTTGTATGTGGACGCAAACTCTTTAAGCTTTTCATTTGCTACATTTTCTTCAATTGTTATACCGATGACGATAAGATTTTCTTTGTGTTTTTCTTGAAGTGAGCTAAGATGTTTTGCAGAAGCACGGCAAGGTGGACACCAAGTTGCAAAGATATCAAAGATAACGATTTTGTTTTCTGCTCCATCAAGTGTAAAATTTTGCCCAGATTTTTTGACAAGATACTCTTTGCCATCTAAGCCTTTAAGTGCAAAATCGGTAGTTGCTATCATCTGGTTTGCGCTTGCAGATGTATTGCCGCCCTCTTTTTTGTTATCTGAACAACCGTGAAAAAGGAGTGCAGAGAGTACAGATAGAAGAAGAATATATTTTTTTGACATAATACAACCTTGTTTTTTAGTTTCTATTTGGTATAAAATAGCCAAAATTATATCCATAAAGATTTGAGATGGCTCTTACAAAAACAACTTTTAGACAAAAATGTCTCGATAAAATCAAAAACAGTTCTAAACATAACCGCTTTTATAAAAATCAAAAGATTAATTCTCAGCTTTTTGAAGAGCTGAAAAAGATAAAAAAGAGAGAGATACTTTTCTATACTTCGCTCCCATTTGAAGCAGATACCGCAAAAGCAATCAAAAAAATGAGAAAAAAATACAGGATTTTTGTTCCGTTTATGCAAGGCGAAAGTTTTAAGATGGTACCATTTAGGCTACCGCTGAAGAAAAAAAAATTTGGTATTTATGAGGCGGGAACGAGTTTAAGAGATATTAAAAAAATTGATGTAGCTATAGTGCCTGTTGTTGGCGTTGACGGAAATTTACAAAGAGTTGGTTTTGGAAAAGGGATGTATGATCGTTTCTTTGCAAAGTTGAAAAAGAGACCATATACAATTTTTATACAATCAGAGTTTTGTTATACAAAAGAGTTCATTTGTGATAGTTACGATATCACTTGTGATGTGATAATTACGCCAAATATAAAAGTGCAAAATATGGCTAAAATAAGGAATAAAAGTGCTAAACGAGATACTGCTTGGAGGCTCAATCGCCTCCGTTAGTGGGCTTGTGGGTTTTTTGATTTCTAAAAAAATAACGAGTGCGAATTTTGATATATATGTCGAAAAAGCAAAAGCTCAGGCAAGTGCGATAGAAAATGAAGCGCATTTGCTTCTTTATAAAGCAAACATAAAATCTCAAGAGATAGAGGTAGAGGCTACAAAGTTGTATGAAAATGCAAAAGAGAGAGCCAGAGCCGACCTTGTACAAAAAGAAGATGATGTTGCAAAAAAAGAGCAAAGTTTTAAACGCTATAAACAAAATGAAGAGAGACGGCTTCAAGATGAAGTCGCTACTTTAAAAGCAAGACAAGTTGATTTAAAAAGAAATGAAAAATCTCTGGGTTTACTAAAAAAAAGATACGAAGAGAAGATAGATGAGGCGTTAAGTGCAGTAGAACATTGTGCTGGAATGACAAAAGAGGAGGCAAAGACACTTCTTTTGCAAAAAGTAGAAGAGAAGTCTCGTGCAGATGTGGCGCATGTTGTAAGGCGTTATGAGAATCAGGCAAGAGAAGAAGGTAAAAAAAGAGCAAACTATATCTTAGCACAAGCGACTAGCCGTTTTGCTGGAGAGTTTGCGGCAGAGCGTTTGACAAACCTTGTTTATCTCTCCGATGATGAACTCAAAGGGCGTATCATCGGAAAAGAGGGGCGCAATATCAAGACGCTTGAGACACTTTTGGGTGTGGATATCATCATAGATGATACACCAAATGCGATTTTGGTGAGTAGTTTTAACCTTTACCGCCGTGCAATTGCTACAAAAACGTTGGAGCTTCTTATTCAAGATGGGCGTATTCAGCCTGCACGCATAGAAGAGATTTATACTAAAGTTTGTGATGAGTTTGAGGCGGAGACGCTTGGTGAGGGTGAAGAGATAGTTATCGACCTTGATGTTGGAGTGATGCACCCTGAACTTGTCAAACTTATTGGAAAACTGCGTTACCGTGCAAGTTATGGACAAAATGCTCTTGTGCATACACTTGAAGTTGCGCATTTGGCGGGTATGATGGCTGCTGAAATGGGTGGAGATATCAGGCTTGCAAAAAGAGCAGGGCTTTTGCATGATATAGGTAAAGCTCTTACACATGAACATGAGGGAAATCACGTTGATTTGGGTGCGCAAATCTGTAATCGTTACAATGAACATAGCGTGGTTATAAATGCGATTTATGCACACCATGGGCATGAAGAGATAAACTCTATCGAATGTGGTGCGGTTTGTGCGGCAGATGCACTCTCGGCGGCGAGACCTGGGGCGAGACGAGAAGTGCTTGAGAGTTTCTTAAAAAGAGTAACGGCAATAGAGGAGATTGCTTCTGAACACACAGGAGTAAAACAAGCCTATGCCATCAATGCAGGACGAGAGGTAAGAGTTATCGTCAACGCTTCACTTATAAATGACGATGAGTCAATTCTTTTGGCAAAAGAGATAGCAAAAGAGATAGAAGAGAAAGTTCAGTACCCAGGTGACATAAAAGTAAATGTTATCCGTGAGAGCAGAACAGTGGAGTTTGCGAGGTAGATTTTAGTAAAAATCTTCCGCATCATTAATCTCTGAATCATCGTAAGGGTCCATGTGCATAAGCACGTGGGCTTTTTTCTCTTTAAAATGCTCTTTGATTTTAAGTTCCAACTTATCTGCAACAAGATGGGCATCATAGAGTGATATGCTGACGTTATAGACTAGATGTACGGAGATAAAAACGTGCGAGCCAGACTCTCTTGTACGAAGATGGTGGAAGTTGGTAACTGCTTTGTTACTTTGTAAAATAGTTTTGATGGTTTCTATCTCCTCTTCAGGAAGCGCCGCATCAAGTAGCATAAGTATTCCCTCTTTGATGATAGGCATAGCTGAGTAAATCATATAGATACCGATACAAACACCAAGAATAGGGTCGAAAAGCTGCTCCCCGCTCATAGAGACAAGCCCCAAAGCCAAAAGAACAGCACTGTTGGAAATGATATCTGTTTTATAATGAAGTGCGTCGGCTTTAATGACCATATTGCCTGTTTTTTTTGCTACTCTGTTTAAAAAAAGAACAAGAAAAGAGGTAATGATTATAGAGACAACCATCACGACAATGCTTATGCCCACATGTTCCATCTCTCGTGGATGTGTAATTTTTACAAGTGCTTCATAGAGGATAAAAAGAGCAGAGAGCGAGATAACAGTTCCCTCGATAACCGCTGCAAGCGGTTCTATCTTGCTGCGCCCATAGTTGAAAGTATCGTCAGGGTCTTTTTCTGCGTTATGCAGGGCAAAGTAGTTAAATAAAGAGACTGTTAAGTCAAGCAAAGAGTCGATAGCAGATGCCAAAACAGCGATAGAACCGCTTAATATCCCGACTGTCATCTTCATAATCACAAGAAGTGTTGCTACAGATGTGGAG
>JAOTSA010000091.1 GCA_030247515.1 Sulfurimonas sp.
TTGACTTTGTTGACATTGCAGGGCTTGTAAAAGGTGCGAGCAAAGGCGAAGGTCTTGGCAACAAGTTTTTATCAAACATCCGTGAAACAGAGGTTATTTTGCATATCGTTCGCTGTTTTGAAGATGGCAACATTGTCCATACAGAAGCGAGCATCGACCCGCTAAGAGATGTGGAAATCATCGAGGGCGAACTTATACTAGCTGACATTGAAGTTTTACAAAACAGAATAGAAAGACTTAAAAAACAGGCAAAAAACGATAAAAATGCAGTTGCACTTTTAGCTATAGCAGAGGAACTTTTGGAGTTTTTAGCAGATGGCAATTTGGCAAGAAACTTCCCAAAAGCAGACAGTGAAGAGTACAAACAACTCAACCAAGAAGTGCGAATGCTCACGGGCAAAGAGATTATGTACGGCGCAAATGTGGATGAAGACGGTTTACTTGAAGACAGCGATTTTGTTCTCAAACTCAAAGAGCATGCGGCAAAAAACAACTGTGAACTCATAAAACTTTGCGCAAAGATAGAAGAGGAACTTGTAGGTCTAGAAGATGAAGAGGCGGCAGAATTTTTAAGTTCTCTTGGAGTTGAGGAGTCTGGACTTGCTCAAATCATCCAAAAAGGTTTTGACAAACTCGGTCTTATGAGCTACTTTACCGCAGGCGTAAAAGAGGTTCGTGCGTGGACTATCCGCAAAAACACAACCGCTCCAAAAGCAGCAGCGGTTATCCATAATGACTTTGAAAAAGGA
Organism: Sulfurimonas sp.; assembly: GCA_030247515.1. GTDB lineage: Bacteria > Campylobacterota > Campylobacteria > Campylobacterales > Sulfurimonadaceae > Sulfurimonas. The sequence continues at coordinate 750 of JAOTSA010000091.1, forward strand.
TTTATCCGTGCAGAAGTTATCGCATACAACGACTTTGTAGCATGTGGCGGCGAAAACAAGGCAAAAGAGGCAGGAAAGATGCGTCTTGAGGGTAAAGAGTACATCGTGCAAGATGGCGATATCATGCACTTTAGGTTCAATGTATAACAACAACAACTAGGGGGCGGGGCTAAAGCCCCACTTCCAAAAAATATATAAAGCTACGGAAGTGGGGCTTTAGCCCCACCAAACACACAACACCACCTACTTTACAACAATCCTATTTCTTCCGCCCTCTTTTGCTTCATAGAGTGCATCGTCAACTCTCTTAAATGTCTCTTTTGGTTCTTCATTTTCTCTATATTTTGTCAAACCAAAAGAGGCAGTGACTTTGATATTGTGACAGACAATATTTTGCTCTATATTGCTTCTTACCTTTTCCATTATCTTTTGAGCTTCATCAAGAGTGACATTTTTGAGCATGATAACAAACTCCTCTCCACCCCATCGTGCGACAAGGTCATTTTCTCTTAGAGATTTTTTGATATTTTTTGATACACACACAAGCGCATCATCTCCGACTTGATGTCCGTATGTATCATTTATGCGTTTAAAAAAGTCTATATCAACAATAGCTAAAATAAAATCAACCTCTGCTTTTCGCTGATGTTTTGCTATAAAGTTGATTGTTTCATCAAAATGTGCACGATTGTAGAGTTTTGTAAGAGGGTCTGTTATGTAGAGTTCTGCCAAAAGCTTCTCTTTTGTTATATCATGAAAAACTGCACTAAACTCTACAATCTCTCCATGTATATTTAAGATAGGCACAACACGAGCTTGAAACCACTTCTCCTGCCCTTTTGAAGTCCTATACTGTAACTCTCCATTCCAAAGTTTTTTGTTTTTTATAGTCTCCCACAAATCTCTATAGATAATGTCAGACATATCTGAGAGTTTGAAGATAGAGACATTTTTTCCTAAAAGTTCTCTTTTTGTTACTTCAAAAAAATCACAAAAAAACGAGCTAATATCTTTGATGACGCCATGTGCGGATGTTTTCATCACCATAATATTTTTATCGATTATCTCTTTGTCTGCTTCAAGTTTTTCATTGAGTTTATGTGCTTTTTCCATCTCCTTCTTGATGAGCAGTTTTGCTTCAAAAAGCTCACTTATATCATAGATGGAAATCATAACCTTGTTTTCGTGAACGATATATGGAGAGATAGTCACTTGTTGCTGCATAAGCTTTAAAGAAGAAGTTGTGACTTTGTTACGCTCTATAGGGATAAACCTTCTGCTACTGTTAGCGTCATAAAAAGTGGGTGTACCTATGGTAAGAGCGGTTTTGATTTTTCTTTGAAGCACTGTATAGTTTATCTCTGGAAAAAACTCCTCCAAACTTTTACCTATAATTTCCTCTTTTGGGACTTGAGTATTTATGCAGAGCCATCTGTTCCAGTAGCTTACATTAAAAGCATCATCAATTATCATATGCCCATTTTCAAGCGAATCTAGCAGGACATCAGGGTATTTTATCTTTATCATCCGTAAATCTCTTCTAGCTTTTCATCTATAAGCACCTGCAAACTCTCTATCGCCTCATCTTTGGTAAGGATATAAATATTGCCATTTATCTGCTGGTCTTGAAAATCCAAAATCGTACTGATAATAATAATTTTGGAATATTCAGAGATATCCCCCTCATAAACGATGGAGTGTGCATCCGTAAAATGCAGATAAGGAACAAAAAACTGAACTTGCGTGCCTAACTCTTGTGTAAGTCTGCTTACTATGGTAGAAGTAAGAATATTTGTAAGCTCTATAACAGCATCATTTATCTCATCGGCGGATGGATTTTGTGTGATGTAAAGATGTCTGCCTAAATTTGTCGCTGAGGCTTCAGAGACAAGGAAAATGCACTCTCCACCAAATTTTCCAGTAAAAAGCTGCTTGGTAACATAATACATTGAGTTCAAATCAATAGTTGACTCAATTTTGCCTGCAAGTTCATGAGAGTTGCAAATCTCTATTTTTGGAATGTGCATCGTTCCAAAAGCACCCAAAAGGCTCGCAAGACTTGCCGTAGCAGCACCGATAGAGACATTCATAAACTCTCTTAGTGCATCAATCTGGTCTTCATTAAATTCTAAATTCATCCTATTTGCCCTTATACTAACAAATCTTTTTCAAAAATTAACTTCATTATCTCATGATTTATAGGCTTTGGATACATATTTTTAGCCCCTGCAACAAGCACTCTTAGTTTTGCTTCACTTTGGATATCCGCACTCACAACAATAACCTGAGCCGCTTTGTCTATCTCCATAATCCTCTTAAGTGCCTCATAACCATCCATAACAGGCATAGTCAAGTCCAAAAAGACAACTCTTGGTCTCTCTTTTTGAAAAATCTCCAGTGCCTCTAAGCCGTTAGTGGCTTGAAGTGCCTCGGCATCAGGTACAATCTCTTTGAGACTTTTTATAACACTCATTCTTGCGATTTTTGAGTCATCTACTACTAAAACTTTCAATGTTGACTCCTTTTTTATAATTTTTTATTATAGAGCAACTTCAATTAATCTTCTCTAAATTCACTAACTTTGCTATACTCTGAGCATACTTAACATTTTCGCCTGCCCCTACATCAAGCTCCAACATCTCTTTTTGTGCCAAAATAACGATAGTTGAACCCATCTCAAAACAGCCAAAATCATCCCCTTTGTTACAGTGGAGATTTTCATAATCATACGCCACACTTTGCAGTGCATCCGCATCTGTTTTTATGCGTGGCTCAAATGAAACCTGCATCACACCGACATTCAAAGCACTTACAAGCACCATGTAAAATCTTTTTTTATTAGTAGTTTCGCAAAGAAGTACAACACGCTCATTTTCTACAAAAAGATTGAGCTTATTTTTGAGTGAGGGCATATTTACAGGATAAAATTTCCCTGGTATATGAACTGCTCTTAGCACTTTTAAGTTTGTGGGCATATGGTAGCGGTGATAATCTCTTGGCGAAAGATAGAAGTTTATAAAAGTACCATCATGAACCATGGCTTTTTCTTCACTGCTAAAATGCTCTCCCAAAAGTTCATCAGAGCTGTAGCGCATCCCTTTTATCTGAAGTGCATACTCACTCTCCAGCACACCGCATTCAGAGACAAGAGAGTCACACGGCGAGATAAAATCCTCGCTATCAAGTGAAAAAACTCTATCTTCTCTTAGTTTTCTTGTAAAAAGGGCATTGAGCGAGTGGTAGGTTTGGGGTGCATGAAACTCGCTCATGTCAAGTCCCATAAGTGCAACATAAGAGCTGTTTATAAAATTTTGAATCGGTGCGGCAAACTCTTTGTTCGCAAACTTACCAAATGCTTGTGAAATCGCTGATGTGATGTGTTTTTGCATAATTACTCCCTAATCTCTCTCTTTGCTATCTCTTCGATAAGAACCGTTGCGTAACAACCCTTTGGAAGGTAAAAGTTAAGCTCGTACTGCGCTTCTTCATCCCTGTAACGCCCATCTATATCTTTTGGAAAGACCCACGCATAGCGTCGTCCGCCATCCTCGTCGATGGTATCGTCAAAATCTTTCTCTATCTCTCTAGCCAGTCCCGAGGCATGCTTGACTTTTTTACCACATAAAAGCCCCGTAACAGATACATCCCTCTCTAAAAATCTACTCATATCATGCTCTTCGCCGCAAAACTCAAAGAGTCTTCCGTATGGATAATGTTCCATGATATCGCCGATGATAAGCTTGAAAGGGTGTTTTTGTGCTTTCATCTTTGCGATTTCCTCTTTTGGGATGTTGAGAAGACTTTCCAGCTCATGCGGTGCAAATTTCTCGACAAGAGAGTTTATCTCAAGCCTTCTACTAAGCCAAAGGTTAAAAAGATGGCTCTGATACGCACTGATAAGAAGCTGTTTTACCTTTGGGTTACGCTCTTTTTTCTCGCCTTTTGCTATCTTTTCTCCATCGATATGGTTGTTCCCATCCGTGCCAAATCTCTGATACCCAAAGTAGTTTGGCATCCCAAAAGCAGCGATATTTTTGAGTGCCTCATCTATTTTTTTACCAGAAGTTGGATTTACTTTTTTGAGCTTTATATAAAACTTGTTCCCATTTAAATGCCCTATGCGTATCTTGTTGTTATGGTAAGTTTTTGAGAGAATCTTCACATCCTCATGCTCAAACGCATCCATCATTTGTTCATATTTTTTATGCAAAGAGATATACTGTTTGGTCATAGCATGCTTATCTTTAAGCCCCGCATACCCTATCTCTTTGTTTTTGATACCCAAATATCTTGCAATCATAGAGACAAGTTCAAGAGTAGAAATCCCTTTTTTTCTAACAAAAAGCACAAGATGCTCCCCCTCCCCACAAAACTCATAAAGAGGCACCTCTTCTACTACGAAATCTCTTGGAGACTGTTTAAAATGAAAATCTATACTTGAGTGAGAGAGCGAATAAAATCTGTCCATGTAAATCCTGTTTTTTAGTTAGTTTTTTTGTTGGTTATTGGTTTGATAGCAAAGTTAAAAAACTTTTCAAATCATCTAAAATTGGGTTGGTAAAATCCCAAATATCTTTTTTTATTGCAATTTCACCTTTGCAATTTTCATCTGCATTACTTTCATTTTCTTTACAGTTATCATATCTTTGGTAAAAATTAACCCATAATTTATCATATGATTTAGCTTTAAAAGGTTTGCCTTTTTCTTCCAAACATTTTCTCCAAGCCTCTAAACAATTAGCATAAGTTGAATCTTTTGATTTTATAGCTTTTAAAACCGTTTCAAGTTCGCCAACACCATCTTTGTTCATTATGTAACAACCTATTTCTACATCAAAATAATTTATTTCCTCCTCAGAGCTTTTAACTCTAATAAATTCATTGATTTTTGTAATCTCAAAATCATCTGAAACATCTTTCAAAGTCCTAGCACATCTATTAATTAAAGCAATTTGTTTTTCAATTCCCTCGTTATCAGCATCAATAATGATTCCTATTTTTTGATAATCACTAAATTTTATATCATCTAGTGTTTGAGATAACTTCTTTTCAGACAATCCACCCAAACACTCATAGTCTGTTCTAGCACAAATTGGCTCTTTAAATTCAATATTTTCTAAACCCCATACATCTCTTAATTTTTCTATAAAAAATTTATCGTTATGACTTTCTACAATTATTAAACTTTTCACCCTCTTATCTCACTATTATGAGTTAAGGCGTATTCAAGCTGCTCATTACCTCGCTCTTTTACGACTATTAAACCATTTTTCTGATTTCTATAAAATTCAAGATAAATCCCCTCATCTTCCTGATTTACTTCGTTAAATGCTTCAATACACTCTTTAGAATGAGTTGTTGTAAATATTTGACAATTTGCCATTTTTGAAGCTTCAAAGATAATTTTCCAAAGTTTTTTATAGTTTGTATAGTGTATTCCATTTTCTATCTCATCTATAAACAGATAGCCATCTTTACTCGCCCAAATAGCACATAAAATAGCTATATATCTATTAATTCCTTCACCTAGAGATGATAATAAAATTGGTGTAGCTCTATCTTTTAAAGCTAATTTCAAAACTACATCTCTTTCTGTTACTTTTTGCTTCAATGCAACTATGTTTTCATCAAATAGTGATAAAGATTCATCAAGATATTTCTCTTTATTTATATCAACCAATCGACCATAATAAATAGCTATTTCTTTTTCATCTGTTGTACTTGAAGAAACATAATTTATAGTTGCTTTAGCTTCTGTATTTCTTTTTATCAGTCCAACTCTCTCTGAAATAATTCTTTCAAGTGGGACTACTCTTTCTTCACCAAAAAGAGTAATTTTAAGCGCTGGTTCATGTGTTACAATTAAATCATCTTCACCAAATAGATTTTGATTAACTACTGAGGGTACATCTATATGTTCTATCATTCTATTCTGAGTATCAGTTTTTTTGATAAATTCATCAAAATATTCTATTTTAAGTTTACTATTTTGAGAATTTATTTCCATTGTAGAGTTGTTCTGATAAATAACATCAAATTCTAAATATTTACTACTTTGTCTATAGTTATACTGCCTTCTTCGTATCATTTTATATAAACTGCCTAATACTTCATAAATATCTTTTGATGATAAAAACAACTCCAAACCTTCCATAAAAGAAGTTTTACCAATATTGTTTTTACCGCTTATAAGATTTACTCTCCTTAAATTTTTTACTTGAAGTTCTTGAAAACATTTAAAATTTTTAAATTCAACATTCTCTATAAAATGATCTTTCATAAATATACCTCTCTTCTGATA
>JAOTSA010000092.1 GCA_030247515.1 Sulfurimonas sp.
TGAACGAGGGACACGCTCTGCCGCTTGTTTATGAACTCTATAATAGACTTTGCGATATGGATGAGGTACGAAAGCATGTTGTCTTTACGACGCATACGCCAGAAGCGGCAGGAAATGAGATTCATGATATTCACTTCTTGCATGAGATGGGATTTTTTGGTGATTTGAGCCTTCATCATGTAAGAGTGTTGAGCGGTTATGAGCATAATAACCATTTTAGTCTTACCGTTGGTGCGCTAAGAAGTGCAAAAATAGCAAATGCCGTTTCAAAGATTCACGGCATCATTGCCAACGAGATGTGGTCTGGCGTGGATGGACGATGTGAGATTATCTCTATCACAAATTCGCAAAACAAGAAGTACTGGACAGATAAAACACTTATCCGTGCGTTGGATGAGCATGAAGATTATGAGGTTTTGGCACGCAAAAAACACCTTAAAAAAGTGCTTTTTGATGTGGTGGCAGACCAGACGGGCAAGATGTTTGACCCAGAGGTTTTAACCATCGTATGGGCTAGAAGATTTGCGGAGTACAAAAGACCTGGACTGCTAAAATACGACTATGAACGCTTTATAAAGCTCATAACAGACACACAAAAACCTATCCAAATCATCTGGGCAGGAAAGCCATATCCGACCGATTATGGGGCGATAGAGATGTTTAACGAACTTATCCAAATGAGCCACCACTTCAAAAATATGGCGGTACTTATCGGGTACGAACTCTCTTTGTCAAAATTGCTCAAACAGGGAAGCGATGTGTGGCTCAACACGCCACGCATTACCCGTGAAGCGAGCGGAACAAGCGGCATGACGGCAAGCATGAACGGCTCTATCCACTTCTCCATAGATGATGGTTGGAATCCAGAATTTGCAAAACATGGCAAAAACGCATTTACCATTCCGCCGCTTGACTACAAGTTACCAAACAATGAGCAAGACAGAATCGACAATAAAAATTTGATGGATATCTTAGAAGAGACCATTATCCCGACCTACTATGACAACCCAAAAGAGTGGGTAGTTATCATGAGAAATGCGATGACGGATGTCGAGATTACATTTGACTCTGGGCGTATGGCGACGGAGTATTATGAGAGAATGTTCAACATTTAAAGAGGAGAAAATATGTCATTTGCCATAATGTGTTCAGGCGGAGATGCGCCAGGGATGAACCCCGCCATCAAAAAATTTGTTGATTATGTCTATAAGCAGGGGGAAGTTCCATATCTTATATACGATGGGTTAGAGGGGCTGATAGATAAAAAGATAAAAAAAGCGATTCATTCTGATGTTGCTGGCATCTTGCACAACGGTGGAACTAAAATCCGCTCTTCTAGGTCAAAGCGGTTTTTTGAGTATGATTATAGGGCGCAGGCTTATAATAATCTTAAAGAATTTGGCATCACAAAGCTTGTTGTACTTGGTGGAGACGGCTCATTTAGAGCGATGGAGAAGTTTAGTTCGGAGTTTGATTTGAACTTTGTCGGCATTCCCTCAACCATAGACAACGATATCAACGGAACAGATTACTGTTTGGGAGTGGACACCGCACTCAATGTTATCCGTGATGCTCTTGACAAGATTCGTGATACTGCCTCCTCCTTTAACCGTGCTTTTTTGGTTGAGGTAATGGGGCGTGAGAGCGGCTATCTAGCAATTGTCTCTTCCATTATAAGCGGTGCTGAGGTTTGTGTTATCCCAGAAGCTTCTTTTGAGCCTACTTTGCTTACAAAACGCCTTAAAGACGAGGTGGCAAATGGCAGAAACTATATCTTGGCAATCGTTGCCGAGGGGACAAAAAAGACGACAGAAGTTTACAACTGGCTTCAAGACGAAATAGGGCTTGAAACTAGAGTAAGCATCTTGGGGCATATACAGCGAGGCGGTAATCCGACCGTTTTTGACAGGCTTATGGCATTTGACTTTGTTGTTTTAGCGGTGGATCACTTGATGCAACATTCAAACTCCAACAAAGTAGCGGTCTATAAAAAGGGCGAATTTGCCCTCATAGAGATAGAGGATGTAGTTTCTACCAAATACCAACTACCAAAACGTTACCTCGATGCTCTAAATTTACTTGATTAAAAAAAAGTGTTGTAAAATCTCGAAAAGCTTGTTTTTCGTAGCTTTAGGGTGTTTAAAATAAAATAAAAAGGAATTATTGAAAATGAAAGCCGTAGTTATGGCGGGCGGATTTGGGACACGAATCCAACCTTTGACACACTCAAGACCAAAACCGATGCTCCCTATCGTCAACCGACCGATGATGGAACACACTATGATGATGCTCAAAGATTTGGGTATTAGCGAGTTTATCGTTTTGCTCTACTTTAAACCTGAGATTATTCAAAACTATTTTGGCGACGGAAGCGCATTTGGCATCAAGATAACTTATGTCGTTCCTGATGATGACTATGGCACGGCGGGAGCGGTGAGGCTTGCTTCTGAGTATATCGGAGATGAAAATTTTATCGTTATCAGCGGCGACCTTGTGACGGACTTTGATTTTCAAAAGATTTTTGATTTTCATGCGCAAAAGGGGGCAAAACTCTCTATCGGTTTGACATCAGTGGAAAATCCGCTTCAGTTTGGCGTAGTTATCGCTAACGAAGAGAATGTCATAGAGAAATTTTTGGAAAAGCCAAGCTGGGGCGAGGTCTTTAGCGATACCATCAACACTGGGATTTACATCATAGAGCCTGAGATACTCGACTTTATCCCAAGAGGCGAGAATTTTGACTTTGCAAAAAACCTATTTCCATCGCTCATGAGCAAAAACATCCCTCTTATGGGCTACAACCTTGAGGGGTACTGGCGAGATGTGGGCAATCCTGAGAGCTACCGTGAGGTGTATGACGACATCTTAAACGGCAGAGTAGGGTTTAAGTTCGGCGGTGTTGCAAAGCACTATCCTGACGGCGTGCTTTACAGTGAAGAGGCATACGAACTTGACCACTCTATCAAGATTGTGGGCAATGTCGTTCTTGGCAAAAATGTAAAGATAAAAGACGGCACAAAACTAAGCAATGTCGTCATCGGCGATAATGTCTCCATCGGTGCGGCGTGCAACATCGCAAACACGGTTATCTGGAGTGATGTCAAAATCAAAAAAAATGTCAAACTTGACAACTCTATTATCTGCAACGACAATGTTATAGAGAAAAATGTCACGGCAAAAGCGGGCGTTATCCTCTCTGAGGGGTGTGAAGTGGGCGAACTTGCATCGTTTGAGCAGGATGTCACTATCTGGCCAGACAAAAAGATAGAGCCTGCTTCCATCATCAGCCACAACATCGTCTGGGGAAGCCGCTATAAAAACTCCATTTTCCAAAACGGCACGGTCAGCGGCAAGAGCAATGTTGAACTCTCATGCGAGATGGCAACTAAACTTGCAGAAGCGTTTGCCGCACAGCTCCCCGTCGGCTCAAAAGTGGTTGTGGGAAGAGACTACAACAAAAGCTCACGCATGCTCAAGCGTGCCTTTTTGGGCGGGCTTCTCTCCGCTGGCGTGGATGTTTTGGATCTCAAAAGCACACCGCCTGCCGTTTTGCGCTACACCATTGCAAGCGGTGGCAGCATTGCAGGGGGCGCACACTTCAAGCAGAGTATCTACAACCCGACAGAGTCTGAGATTACACTTTTTAACGATGAAGCGATTCGTATCGACTCAAATAGTGCGAAAAATATTGAAAAAGCCTTTTTTACGGAGAAGTTTCGCAGGGTTGATTTCTCTCGCATCGGAGAGATAAAAGAGAGCATGTTTCATCATGAATGCCACAACTACAAGAGTGCCGTTGAGAGCAGGATAGACCAAAATATCATCAAATGTTCCGCTTTTAAAGTGGCGGTTGACTTGATGCACGGCTCGACGGCGGACATCTTTCCAAACATATTAAATGATATCGGTGTGGAAAATATCATCCTCAACGCCTATCATGATGAACATAAACTCTCCAATTTTACAGCACTCAAAAAACGCTCCGAGGAGAACATAAGCAAAATCGTCTCCACGCTTGAGTACAACATGGGCGTGATGATTTACCCAAATGCGCAGAGTATCTCTTTGGTAACCGATGAGGGAGAGGTGCTTGATATGGTCAAGGGGCTTTTGGCGGTACTGCATCTTTTAGACATGTACTCTGGCGGCACGAAGAAAAAGGTATTTTTACCGACTTGGGCGCCTGATATCGTCTCGTTTGAAAACCTTGAGATTCAAAGAGGCAAATACGCCAACTTTAAAGCCGCACAGATGCGGGAGTATGCGCTTATCGCCACGGTGGACGGGAACTTTGCTTTTAGCGATTTTAGTATCTACAGAGATGCGATGTTTGCGAGCCTTAGAATCATGGAGATGCTAAGTTGCAGCCATCTCAAACTCTCGCAAATCTCAAAAATGATTGCGCATTTTTACTATAAACAGGCAAAAATCGCCTGCACGCAGTCACTCAAAGGCAAGATGATGCGCAAGTTTTTAGAAGATGCAAAAGGAAAACGCTCCTCTTCTGAAGATGGCGTGAAGATTTGGGAAAACGACACAGACTGGATTTTGATGATTCCTGACCAGTACGACGACCATCTCAACCTCTACATCCAAGCAAGTGACGAGGCAAGCGGTGCGGCACTGCTAGAGAGCTATACGCAAAAAATCCAAAATTACGCAAACGAGAGAGAATGAATCTAGCCTTTTTATGGCACATGCACCAGCCCGACTACAGAAATGCGGATGGTGTTATGCAGATGCCGTGGGTCTTTTTGCATGCTATCAAAGATTACTATGATATGCCGTGGATGCTAGAGCGACACGGCACGCTCAAGGCAACTTTCAACATCACACCTCCGCTCATCGCACAGCTCAAACTCTACTATGAAAACCCCCAAGCAAATGACAAATTTTTCGCTCTTTGGCTTAGAGACATCAGCACTTTAAACCGAACCGAGTACCGATGGATGCTAAAAATCTGCAAAAGTGCACACTTTGAGACGATGGTTGCGGGGTTTGAGAGTTATGAGAGGCTTTACAAGCAGGAAAGCTACACAAACGCAGAGTTTTTTGACTTGCAAGTCTGGTTTTTGCTCTCGTGGTGCGGCGTTTACTTACGCCAAAACAGCACTCTTGTTCAAGAGATGCTAGTGAGAGAGGGGAGTTTTAGCCTTGATGACAAACACGCTCTGCTTCATGAACTTACTCTTTTTGTGCGAGGGATTTTTGACTACTACGCTTCTCTTAAAGAGCGAGATATCATCTCCATCTCCACCACTCCGCTCAACCACCCCATTTTGCCGCTTCTGCTTGATATGCAAAACGCAAAAATCGCAAACGAAAGTACAAACACGCCCAAATACGCCATAAACTTAGAGGAAGACGCACTTTTGCAGATAAAGAGAGCGCAAGAACTTTTTGTGGATACTTTTGGATTTAAAAACGATGGTTTTTGGCCTGCCGAGGGTGCGGTGGATGTCAAAAGTGCCGCACTTTTCAAAAAATGCGGCGCATCATGGATAGCAACGGATGAGGAGATACTTTTTCGCTCAAGCGGCACAAGAGCAAGAGAGCTTCTTTATGCGCCGTATGAGTACAACGGACTTACCATCGCTTTTCGTGACCATGAATTAAGTGACCTCATAGGTTTTAACTACCGTTTTTTAGAGCCTCAAAATGCCGCCGATGATTTTATCTCTCGTCTGCAAAATATCCACAAAAACCATGATGATGCAACCGTTTTTATCATACTTGATGGCGAAAATGCGTGGGAGTTTTACAAAAACAACGGTTTTGACTTTTTCGATGCTCTTTATGGTTCGCTAAAATCTGCCGCTTTTCTCCAAACGCTTCACATGCAAGATGTCTTAGAGCTTCCAAAAAAGCCTCTGGAACATCTGGCGGCGGGAAGCTGGATAAACGGCGAGTTCAATACTTGGGTAGGACACAGAGAAAAAACAAGAGCGTGGGAGTTTATCTACATCACAAAAAGAGACTACGAACACCATCAAGAACTGCTAGATAGTGCCACGCAGGAGAGGATAAGAGAGCATTTCTTAGCTGCTGAGTGTTCGGACTGGTTTTGGTGGTACGGCGATGACCATTTTACGGAGTTTGGCTTAGAGTTTGACGCTCTTTTTCGCTCACACCTCCTCGACATCTACACCCTGATGCAAGTCGCACCGCCACAAGACTTACTAGAACCCATCATCCAAAACAGAAGCTCTAGCGACTTTTTACTACAACCGCAATCTTTTTTATCTCCAACCATCAGCGGCAAACACGGCTCATTTTTCGAGTGGATAGGCAGCGGCGTCATCAACGAACACAAAAGCGCATCCACCATGGATTTGCCAAAAACCCCCATCAAAAAGATACTCTACGGCTACGACGAACAAAACCTATATTTCGCCTTCGTCCCACACAAAAAAGCGATAAAAGAGTGCGAAAAACTCCGCATCATCATAGACCCCATAGGCTTTAGCGAGGAGCTTGCAATGGGAGAAAAAAGCCACACAACCGCCAAAAACGGCGATATCGTCTATGAAGCGGCATACGACACATGGCTAGAAGTAAGGATAGAAAAAGCAGCGATAAAAGAGCAGAAAATCTCCCTAAGATTCGAGGTACTAAAAGAGGGCACAGTAGTACAAACCCTCCCAGGATTCGGGGTCTTAGAGCTAGACATAGAGTGCGATTTTAGTGAGAGATGGTTTGTGTAGATGAGTTTTGAAAAGTTTAAAATGATTATTTCAAAAAATGCACAAGGACGAAAAAAGCAGTTTAAACTTTCAGACTACTCAGCCCTGAAAGTTTCTATAGATAAAAAAAAAACAAAAAAGATATAGCCTTCCAGCTCGCCTCTATCGGCG
>JAOTSA010000093.1 GCA_030247515.1 Sulfurimonas sp.
CCAAACTTGCAAAACATCCCCACAAGAACAAAACTTGGTACAAGGATACGAGAAGCATTTGTGGCAGGAGAGGGAAAAAAGCTTATCGGTATAGACTACTCCCAGATTGAGCTTAGACTTCTTGCACACTTTACGCAAGACCGTGTGCTTGTGGATGCGTTTAGAGAGGATAAAGATATCCACATGCAAACAGCTATCGCTCTTTTTGGCAAAGAGGAAGCGGCATCTAAGAGAAACATCGCAAAAACGGTCAATTTTGGACTGCTTTATGGCATGGGACAAAAAAAACTCTCAGAGACGCTTGGCATAACCACGAAAGAGGCAAAAGAGATTATTGAGAGGTATTTTGCGGCTTTTCCGACTGTAAAAACCTACTTCCGCTCTGTTGTTGATTTTTCAAAAGAGGTGGGTTATGTTGCCACACTTCTTGGACGCAGACGCTATTTTGACTATGCAAACGCTTCGCCGATGTTTAAAGCGGCGTATGAGAGAGAAGCGGTTAACAGCCTTTTTCAAGGGAGTGCAAGCGACCTTATCAAGCTTAGTATGAACAAAATTCACAAAGCGATAGAGGATGAGGGTCTTGGTGCCAAAATGCTCTTGCAGATTCACGATGAGTTGATATTTGAAGTAGATGAGGATGAAGCAGAGGCTTTGGGGGGACGATTTCAAGAGATTATGCAAGGCATTATGCAACTCAATGTTCCACTCAAAGCGAGTTTGAACATTGGAGATAATTGGAGCGAGTTAAAATAACTTTGTTGTACAGATGAACATTATCTTTTTATCACTTTTTTTCTTCATCTTTGCCATCGTAACAACAAGATATAAGACAAAGCATCCAAAAAGAGTTCTTTTTGATGCGTCCCTCTTTTTTTTATATGGTTTTTTAACTATTGCCTATTTTGTTGCCAACTATTTTACTGGTGCAGGGATTAATGAGACTGTCATTGCAACGCTTAATTTGGGGGTTGGTGACGCTGGCTTTGGCGAATATCTGTTGCTGATAGTCGGTGCTTTTTTTGCTTTTGTAGCTCTTTTTGTTGCGGCTTTTTTTTACTATCGTCATCTTGGCAGTGTCGCTATAGTGCAGCCGCAAAAGATAAAAGCCTTTCTGCATAACGGGTTTTTGATTTTAGCATTTTTGACACACCCCGCTATGCACAACATCAAAAATCTTCTTTTTTCTATGACCACCAAACAGGCAGATGATTTTTACGAGTATTACAAGTTTCCAACTGATTTTAATGGGACACTACGTAAGAAAAATATAGTGTTTATCTATGCGGAGAGCGTGGAGAGAACCTACTTTGATAAAGAGATATTTGGGGATTTGATGCCAAATATGAGCAAGCTTATCCAAGATGAAAATGCTCTTGAATTTACAAATATCGTCCAGACAAATGGTACAGACTACACCATAGCAGGTACGACTGCAACTCAGTGTGCTATCCCGCTTTTTACAACATCTGGGGGCAACTCGATGGAAGGGATAGATAAGTTTTACCCAAAAGCGGTCTGTATTGGGGATATTTTGAAAAAAGAGGACTACTACCTTAGCATGATACAAGGCAGTAGCGTCCAATTTTCTGGTATTGACAAATTTTACAAAACACATGGTTTTGACAGCGTTGCAGGGAAAGAGAAACTGCTTAAACAGGTCAAGGATAAGAGATATGTCAATGGATGGGGCTTATATGATGACACTCTTCTTGAGTTGGCATACAAAGAGTTTGAGCAACTCTCATCCTCTAAAGAGAAGTTTGCACTCTTTTTGCATACGCTAGACACACACCATCCAAACGGGCATCTCTCGGCTTCATGCAATAAAAACTTATACATGGATGGCTCCAATAAGATTCTAAATACCGTAAAATGTGCAGACTTTTTAATCGCTGATTTTATAAAAAAAGTACAAGAGTCTAAGTATGGCAAAGACAGTATCGTTGTAGTAGTTTCAGACCATTTGGCGATGAGAAATACAGCTAAAGAGAAGCTAGACAAAGCACAAAATAGACGCAACCTCTTTCTTGTTTTTGACCCGCAGAGCAGTGTATATAGTGCGGATGACAAGAAAGGAACTCCTTTTGATGTCGCCCCTACGGTACTCTCTTTTTTAAACATTCATACAGATTTGGGTTTAGGCAGAAATCTAAGGGAAAAAGAGTCTATCTATGGCTCGTTTGAGGATTTTGGCAAGCGGTTGAACCAGTGGCGAAATGATATAGTGAGTTTTTGGAAATTTCCAAAAATGGCGGACTATTTTAGGGCTGATTTGAAAAAGATGTCTGTAGATGTAGGAGAAAATCACTACAGACTTCCTGTTTTATTTAAGATTTTACAAAGCAGTGTTGAGCCGTATTTTGAGTTTAACCATGCGTGGAAACTCTATGAGCAACTGGAACATTTTAATGACAATGAGAAGTTTTTATGGATAGACAGGTGTGAAACGCTCAACTATATCTTTGATACCAATATCCCCAAAAAATTTTGTGTTGTGGAGGGAGTTGTCGGTCTGCATTATCAAGTCCAAGGGGTGAACTCCTTAAGAGAGTATAAAATGGATGATTGGATTGAAGAGCTGACTAAAGTATATGATACACAAAAGATAATTGAAAAGATAAATATACTTAAAACAAATGGAGCAAGTTATCCTGCTTCCATAAAAGATGCTATTGTGTTTAAAAAAGATGGATATCCAAACTTTTTGAAAAATATAGAGGGAGTGTCGTACGCAGAGGAGTTTGGGCGATGGACAGATGCACAGCTGCATCCAAGTGCGCTTTTTACATTTGTAGAGCCGCTTCCTAAAAAATTTAGAGTTGAGCTTGTTTGTGGGGCTTATGGGGAAAATGTCGGAAATGTTGTCAAAGTTATAGTTGGAGATAGAGTGCAAGAGTTTACACCGCAACATAAAGAGCCTAGAAAGTATCTGCTCTCTTTTGAGAATGAAAAGAACGCCAGCACGATAGAGATAGTGCCGCCAAAACCATTTGTTTTAAAAGAGAAACTAGAAGGAAGTGATGAGAGAGAGTTTGGACTCTCTTTGGTCAGTTTAAAAATTCTTGAGGATAAGAAAAAATGACTAAAAATCTTTTAGCAAAAGTGTCGATGCTCAAACAGTATAAAGAGGCGATAGAGAAGAGCAACATCATCTCAAAAACAGATATCAATGGAATCATTACCTTTGCAAATGATGAGTTTTGCAAAATAAGCGGTTATACACAAGAGGAGTTACTTGGAAAAAATCACAACATAGTGCGCCATCCAGACGTGCCACATGAGAAGTTTCAGCTTCTTTGGGAGAGTATAAGCCAAAGAGAAGTCTATAAAGATACTGTTAAAAACCTTGCCAAAGATGGTTCTGTATTTTATGTCAATACCACTATCATACCAATTCTCGACGATGAGAAAAATATCGTTGAGTATGTGGCGATTCGCTATGATGTGACAAAAGAGCTGCTTTTGCGAGAGGAGCTTTTACAAAAAGAGGCGGCGTATGAGGAACTCAACAAAAACCTAGAAAAAAGGGTAGAGGAGCAGACCAGAGAGCTTTTGCTGCTGAACCAAACCCTCCAAAAACGCATAAGCGATGAGGTGGCAAAAAATGAGCAGAAACAGCGCATGATGTTTTGGCAGTCACGTCATGCAAGTTTGGGACAGATGCTAGCCAACATCGCACATCAGTGGAGACAGCCGCTTACAGAACTAAGCCTTACACTATTCAATATGAAAAAAGCGGCACTTGTACAAAACAGCGATGACTTTTCAAGATTTTATGATGAGAGCAGACACACGATACAAAATATGTCACAAACAATTGATGATTTTGCAAACTTCTTCTCTCCCAACAAACAAAAGCCCGTTTCAGTGTCAAAGAGAGCGTGCAAGAGGCAGTGACACTTTTGGAGAGTGTTTTGGCTGATGAGATGATTAGTGTAAAAAAAGAGCTTCAGGACGCCTATGTCCTTGGAATCCCAAACGAGCTTACACAAGTCATCATTAACCTTATCAACAACGCAAAAGATGCTTTTAAGCACAACAGTATTCTTTTGCGAGAGATTACACTGCGTGTCAAAAAAAAGGGTGAATTTGTCATTATTGAGGTCTCAGACAATGGCGGTGGAATTGCAAAAGAGCATATCGAGAAGATTTTTGAACCATACTTTACGACAAAACATAAAAGCCGTGGCACGGGGCTTGGGCTTTTTATGTCACGAATGATTTGCGAGCAGGGACTTGGCGGCACGCTTGATGTGAAAAGCAGTAAAAAAAGTAGTATATTTAGTATAAAAATTCCATTGGACAGAGATGAAGAAGAGAACATTAAAAGAGCTTAAAATCCTTCTTGTTGAAGATGAAGAGAGCCTTGCAAGGCTTTTAAAAGAGGCGATAGGAGATAGTTTTCACAGCTTTACCATCGCAAAAGACGGTGTGGAGGGGATGGAACTCTTTAAAAAAATCAAACCAGACATCGTTATTACCGATATCATGATGCCACGCAAGTCAGGTTTGGAGATGGCAAAAGAGATACGTGAGGTCAATGCAACCATCCCTATCATTGTTTTGAGTGCTTTTAGTGAAAAAGAGAAACTCTTTGGTGCGATAGATGCTGGAGTGAGCAAATATTTTTTAAAGCCCTATCATGCAGAGGATATTTTGGAGTACATCAACTCCATTACTTCCAAAATCCAAAACAGAGTGGTAAAACTAAGTGAATGTTTTATCTTTAACAAAACAACCAATTCGCTCTATAAAAACGATAAGTATGTTCCGCTGAGTAAAAATGAGATTAAATTTATAACGCTTCTTTTGGAGAACAAAAACAAGATGCTTGACGAGACCTCTATAAAAGAGAGTTTGTGGGGGAGTGAGGCGAGTGATGAGCGGGTGCGAACCTTCATCAAACGCCTTCGTGAAAAAACCTCAAAAAATCTTATCAAAAATATAAAAGGTTTTGGGTATCAACTCCTTAGCGAAAGTTAGTTCTCTCTATTTTTGGCTTATAGTGAGGGTCTTCTCCCTCAATGGTCCAGAGTTTTTTACAAAGATAACTTACTGCATTGAAAAAACTCTCATCCACATGCTCCCAAAAGTCAAGTGTCGCAAACTCTTCTCTCAATAGCTTTTTCTCCTCTTCAAACGTCGTTTGTGTCTCTCTTGATGCAAGTAGAATAGTTTGAGAGGTTTCAAGATTTGCCAGAACCCAAAGAGAGACAAACTCCTCCGAGTAGTTGTTTAGCACTTTTGCCGCAAACTCTTCAAAATCAGCGTAACCGCTCTTCTCAAAAAACTCTATAAGCAGTGAAATGACGCCCTCAAGATAGACAAATGGTACCATAGAGAAGAGTTGCCTTGCGGCTATACCGCCAGAAGAGTGTTGCGCTCCGATAAAGATTCTAGCTCCGCCATCAGTGTCTCCAAAGTTGTTGGTTTTAAGCCCGATAAGCCCGATATCGGTATGTCTATGTCGCCCGCACCCTTTTGCACATCCTGAAAAGCCAACTTGTATGCGATGTTCGTTTATCTTTGCAAGAGGAAGATAGGATGTCTCATCCTTGATGCTCCAAACGGCATAAGGACAGAGATTGCCCGCACACGCCACGATGGTATCACTGAGAGCTTTGGATTTGAGCGGAATGGATGGCTCTTTTAGCCCGATTAGATAGATGTTTTGATCCATGCCAAAGCGGATTTCAAGTCCGTTTTGTGTTGCGTATGAGGCTATCTCTTTTATCTCGCTCGTTGTAAGGCGTGAGAAGTCTGTTTGGTAGCAAAAGCCAAATGTGCCATCTTTGAGCTGATGAAATTCTGTAAACTTTGCTTTTTCCAAAACAAGCTCTCCAGCACTTTGAAACTCTTTTTTATACTCATTTTGGATGTACGCTTTAAGAGTGGGCATCCCAAACTCTTCTATCATATGAAAAATACGGGTTTTTGCACGTGAAAAACGAGAGCCATGAAGATAAAAAGCTTCAACAAAAGCCTTGAAAAAGTCAACAACTTCATCCTCTTTTAAAAAGATATCCGCACTTTGTGCTACTTCCGTATTTTTCCCGCCCATATAGACATTGAACCCGAAAACTCCATCTTTTAGTGCCAATGCAAAATAGAGGTCGTTTGCAAAAAAAGAGGTAATGTTTGCACGATTTCCTGAAATCCCGACAGAAACACGGCGAGGAAGCATCCCTACATAGCGAGGATTTTTGATGATATGCTCATTCATCTGCATGATGAGCGGATATGTCTCTATCTCGCTAAATGTACCACATCCGTCATACGCATCTGTGACGATATTTCTCACATTGTCGCCAAAGCTCTGCCACGTCGTAACACCAAGAGCATTGATGCGCTGATGAATCTCCAAAACATCCTCTGCACAAACGCCGTGAAGCTGCAAGCCGCCTCTTGCGGTAAGGATAATCGTAAGGTTGTACTCTTGTGTGATATTTGCTATTTTTTGAAAATCATCCGCATGAATGCGCCCTCCAGCAATGCGGATACGGATAGTAAATTCATCTTCCAAAAAATTTGTGTTAAAGATGCCAAAATCCTGAAGATAGTATCTATCCCCCTCGTTAAGACTCTCAAAATCTATGTTTTCAAAATCTTTGTAGTAGTCAATAGGTCTGAGTTGCGCTTTGTAACGCTCTCTTTTGTTAAGTTTATTTTCCATGAGTATATTTTATCAAAATAATTAAAATAAATTAAATTGATTTAGCGAAAAACGATTTTTAAATTATTTTGAAGAAGTGCCTTGTTGATTTTGTTTTTAGGATTCTCAATATTGCCTATAGTGACTCTTGTATCT
>JAOTSA010000094.1 GCA_030247515.1 Sulfurimonas sp.
GAAATGCAATTGTGCATACATTAACACCTCATTCAAGGGATACAAAAAATAAGAAAGCTTCAGTAATAATATATGCTTGGGGTAATGCAAACTTGGCAACTGGAGAGAAAAGTATTGAAATATCTAACTGTGAGTATCTAAAAGTTATTCATATAAATGATTTATACGAAAGCCTCTATCTTGGATTTTTAAAGTTTATAAATAGTGATTTAGATAAAGAGGTTAAAGAGAGGATGAATGAACATTACACCAATGTATCACAAGAAATGTTGGAAAATTATGTTAATTTAACGAATGTAGTAACCTGATTATAGATAAAATGGTATATGAACTTTATGGGTTGAGTGATGAAAAGATTAAGATTGTAAAGGCTACTTGATGAAAAATATAAATATATCTAACATTGAAAATTATCTATACATGTTTGATGATGAAAATAATCAATTTAATGATATCCAATGGGTAGAGCCAATTTTTATCGCCATGGCAAGAGCATATCAGAATGATAAAAAAATTGACATCAAAACCAACAATCAGTATTTAAAAAGTATGATAGAAAACGAATTTAAAGAGGGTAAAACATATAGTCCCGTTGAGCAAATACACAACAGAAACGGATTAGAAAAAATATCTAGCCATTTGACATCTGTTATGTTAAAAAACTTTTCTTTGACTCCTAAAGATACCAGAGATTTGCGGGATTATTTGCAATACCTATTTTTAGAACTTATGAATAATGTTGCAGACCATGCTCACTCAAAAGTAGGCGGGTATGTTATGACACAATACTACCCTGAAAATAAAAAAGTGCAATTTGTAGTTGCCGATAGAGGTGTGGCTTTTCTTGAAAATATGAAACTCAATTTTAGTGACATTGACAATGAAGAGGAAGCCATATTTAAAGCACTTAAAAAGGGCGTGACTTCTACTGTTCAAAAGATGTACGGGCAGGAAAAAAATGCAGGGTACGGCTTATACGCTATGTTTGAGATTTTAAAAATGACAGGCGGCAGATTTGTCATTATTTCAAATGATACGCTGCTGAGATATGAAGGTAATAATTTTCAAACAAAGAAGCTAGAAAATCTTTGGAGAGGTGTTGTAGTCGCATTTGAATTTGATGAGGCAAACATAGACTATGATATGGATTACTTTAAGAGAAACTACCTGTGGAGTGAAATAATAGATGATGAAGATGAAGACTACTTTTAGGCAGTCTTCTCTTTAGAATATTTGATGACAAAGTTTATAGTATCTTTGATGCCTTGCGTTTCATTGACTAGTCTGACTTTGCCTCTAATGTACTCGATACCAAAAGCTCTGATGAAAATCCCGAAAAATTCATCGATAAAAGATTGAGTAATCTGTTCAACACCAGAAAAATCAAGTGTAACGCTATTCCCTTTATCTAATTCTGTTTTCATCTTTTTTCTTATAATTTCTCCAGCACCTCGTGAGCCAACAAACTCAAAACCGCCAGTTTCGTTTTTAATATTTATAACCATTGTTGAACCCTCCTTTGAAATTTTGTCTGAAAGTATAGCACACTACTTTTATGTTTAGGACAATCAATACAGCTATTCAGAACCAAATTTGAAAACCATGGAAGAGCCTCACTCACAATCTTTTTTGGTAAATAAAAAAGAAATAAAATTAACTTAGACCGACATGTAGTAAAAACCCATATTTTTAGGCTTTTTTGAGGGGGTAATTAGATTGATTGAAATTGAATGATGGTGCTCACAACTGGACTCGAACCAGTGACTTTTACCTTGTCGAGGTAACACTCTACCAACTGAGTTATGCGAGCGAGGGTGGAATTTTACCAAAAAATTCTTAAAGTAATTTTTTAAAGACACTCTTTATTTTGTAAGATAAAAAAGTTGTTATTTTTTTCTAAAATTGAGAGTATATTTACCTTGGATTTAGGTATGTTGGGTGTATAATTTCGTTTATAATTAAGTAAAGTACCATAAGGCAAGTTATGAACTTAACCGAGTTAGAAGAGATAGGTTTAAGGAATGTTAGTAAGATTTATCATAATCTTAGTTATGATGAGTTGATTCGCCACGAGATAGAGAATGGTGAGTGTACATTAACAAAGCAGGGTGCTACTGCTGTGGATACTGGTGTCTTTACTGGACGCAGTCCAAAAGACAAATATTTCGTTGATAGAGACCCCTCTAACAGATACATCGCTTGGGGTGATGTAAATCATAAAGTAAGTGAAGAGATTTTTAAAGAACTTTTAGAGGTAGCAAAAGAGCAACTCTCTGGCAAAGACCTTTATATCACTGATGTTTACAGTGGCGCAAGTGTTGACTCAAAGCGTTCTATCCGTTTTGTTACGGAGATAGCGTGGCAGGCACACTTTGTAAAAAACATGTTTATTCGCCCGAGTGAGACTGAACTTGAGAGTTTCAAACCGCAGTTTACAGTGTTAAACGCTTGTAAAGCTGTTAACGACAAGTGGAAAGAGCATGGACTCAATTCAGAGGTATTTGTACTCTTTGATATCGAAAACAACCTCTCTATTATCGGCGGTACTTGGTATGGCGGAGAGCTAAAAAAAGGTATCTTCTCTATGATGAACTACTGGTTGCCGCTAGAAAAGAAGCTTTCTATGCACTGTTCTGCAAATGTTGGAGAAGAGGGCGATACGGCACTTTTCTTTGGATTGAGCGGTACTGGAAAAACTACACTATCTACCGACCCTTACAGAAAACTTATAGGTGATGATGAGCATGGCTGGGATGATAATGGTGTTTTCAACTTTGAGGGCGGATGTTATGCTAAGGTAATCAACCTTGATGGCAACAACGAGCCAGAGATTTACAATGCTATCAAAAGAGGCGCACTGCTTGAAAACGTTGTTCTTGATGATGATGGTATCGTGAATTACAATGATGGAAGCAAAACCGAAAACACACGTGTTTCTTACCCGATAGAGCATATCAAGAACCACGAAGTCTCTTTAAGCGCAGGACATCCTCGAAATATCATATTTTTAACTGCCGATGCTTTTGGTGTACTTCCTCCAGTTTCAAAACTTACTCGTGAGCAGGCAATGTACTACTTCTTGAGTGGTTATACTGCTAAAGTGGCGGGAACTGAGAGAGGTATTACCGAGCCAGTTGCGACATTTAGTGCATGTTTTGGAGAGGCGTTTTTACCACTTCATCCGACGGTGTATGCCAAACTACTGGGCGAAAAAATCGATGGACATGATGTCAATGTATATCTTGTAAATACGGGATGGACAGGTGGAAAGTATGGTGTGGGCAAGAGAATGAGCATCAAAGATACTCGTGCTTGTATCAACGCTATTCTTGATGGCAGTATCAACAACAGTGAGTTTGATATTACAAAAACATTTAGACTTCAAGTTCCTAAAACATTAGGCGACATCAATCCTGAGATACTTAATCCAAGAAATGCGTGGAGCGACAAAGAAGCTTTTGACAAAACAAGAGATACTTTGGCGGAGATGTTTATTAAGAACTTTAAAAAGTACCAAAAAGAGGATAGTGAGTTTGACTACTCTGCTGCAGGACCAAAAGTAGGGAGTTAATCTCTCTACTTTTGCTTCTTTTTCGTTGCATAGTTCATATACGTCCACAAAGTAGTTCCAAAAACCACTAAGATAATTGGAGCTATCCAAGGTCTCTCGGCAACAGATTCTGCCATTTTTACCAAAAATCCCCCCGAATAGTAGCTTCCAAATCCAAAAACCAAAGCCCAAAGTGCCGCTCCAAAGATGTTAAAAAATGCAAACTTTTTAAAATCATACTTTGTAAGCCCGATGGTTATGGGGATGATAGTTTTTATGCCATAGATAAACTTCTGAACAACAATAATCCAAGAGTCATGTTTTTTGAGCAAAAGATGTGCAAGAGCCAGTTTTCTTCTATGTTTGCGAAGCCCCTCCATCATCATGCCCTTTTGATATCTTGCCATATAAAAGAGCAAAAAACTTCCCATTGCATTTGCTGTAAATGCTATAAATATGGATAGTCCCAAATCCATTTTGCCCATATAGGAGAGAACACCCGCAGCGACAATCGCTACAAATCCTCCGCCAAGAGAGTAGAGAAAAAGTCCTATATATCCGTATGTGGCTAAGTTGCTAAAGGTATCTTCCATTTTTTTTCCTTAGAGTTTTTTAATTTTTGCTATCTCATCACGCAGACGTGCCGCTTCTTCAAAGTTAAGCTCTCGTGCCGCCTCTTTCATCTTAAGAGAGAGTTGTGTGACAAGTGCCTTTCTCTCTGAGGCTGGCATTTTATCTATTTTTTTATTTTTTTGGTAAATAGCACCATAATCCTCAACTTTGAAATTTTCATCAAGTTTGCGGATGGTAGTTGTCGGTGTAATGTTGTGCGTTTT
The DNA here is from genome assembly GCA_030247515.1 of Sulfurimonas sp. GTDB lineage: Bacteria > Campylobacterota > Campylobacteria > Campylobacterales > Sulfurimonadaceae > Sulfurimonas. Next base: position 4,387 of record JAOTSA010000094.1, read on the forward strand.
GTTGAACTCATCTTGCATCTTTCTTCTTGCATCTGTGACATCGATGGCTCTTTGCATAGAGCCTGTTATCTTGTTGGCATAGAGGATAACTCTGCCGTTGGCATTTCTCGCACCTCGTCCGATGGTCTGGATGAGAGAAGTTTCGCTTCTCAAAAAGCCTTCTTTGTCGGCATCCAAAATCGCCACAAGGCTCACTTCAGGCAGGTCAAGCCCCTCACGAAGAAGGTTGATGCCGATAAGCACATCAAAATCTCCAAGGCGTAATGCTCTTATGATTTGGTTGCGCTCTATGGTGTCGATGTCGGAGTGCATATACTGCACTTTTATGCCTAAGTCTGCAAGATATTTGGTAAGTGCTTCTGCCATTTTTTTGGTCAGAACCGTAATAAGTACACGTTCGTTTTTTACCACTACTTTTTTTATCTCATCATGGATATCTTCTACTTGATTTGTTGATGGTTTTATCTCTAAAGCAGGGTCTAAAAGTCCAGTTGGGCGTATGATTTGCTCTGCTTTTACGCTTGAGAGTTCTAGTTCATATTTTGATGGTGTTGCAGATACAAAGAGATAGTGCGGTGCTTTAACGATATACTCACCCAGCATAAGCGGGCGGTTGTCCAATGCGCTTGGCAGACGAAAGCCATACTCCACTAAAACCTCTTTTCTTGCTCTGTCCCCAGCATACATACCACGGTATTGGGGAAGTGAAACATGCGATTCATCGACGATGACCAGATACTCTTTGTGGTGCAGCTCAAAGTAGTCAAGAAGTGTGTAAGGTGCTTCACCTGTTTTTTTGTTTGTGAGCAGCCTTGAGTAGTTCTCAACCCCTTTGCACATGCCTGTAGTTTGGAGCATCTCAAGATCGAACTCTACTCTCTGTTTAAGGCGTTGGTACTCGACAACTTTCCCCTCTTTTTGAAAATATGCCAATCGTTCACTTAGTTCATCTTCAATGCGTTTAATAGCGATAGCCATCTTCTCTTGACTTACGCTAAATTGGGAGGTTGCGTAGATGGTAAAGCTTTTATGCTCTTCAAGCTTTTTGTTGTCTATGACATCAAAGGTATAAATCGCTTCTATCTCATCCCCAAAAAACTCTATGCGAATGGCTTCTTGCTCAAAGTATGGCGGAAACACGTCCAAACTTTCGCCGTTTACCCGTATATGTCCACTGTCAAAATAGGTGTCGTTGCGCACATAACCCATCTCTACAAGACGAAGCAAGAGTTTTTTTTGTGCAATCGTGTCGCCAATGGCGATGGACTGCACCATGTTTTCATACTCCTCAGGGTCTCCCAAACCGTAGTTTGCGGATACAGATGCCACAACTATAACGTCGTCATAAGAGAGAAGGTTTGCCGTTGAAGAGAGGCGCAAGCGTTCTAGTTCATCGTTTATAGCACTATCTTTTTCTATAAATAGGTCTTGACGGGGGATGTAGGCTTCGGGCTGATAGTAATCGTAGTAACTCACAAAATACTCAACATGATTATCAGGGAAAAACGAGCGAAACTCACTGTAGAGCTGTGCCGCCAAGGTTTTGTTATGGGTCATGATGATGGTCGGTAGCTGTACGCTCTCGATAACCTTCGCCATAGTATACGTTTTACCGCTACCCGTGACCCCTTCTAGGGTAATGTAGCGCTCCCCTTTTTTGATACCAGACGCTAGTGCTTCGATAGCGACAGGCTGATCACCAGCGGGTTGATACGGGGTATGGACTTTAAAAATCGGCAATGGAGGACGCCTTGCGTTAGTTTCTAGAATAATGGTCGAATTATAGCGGAATAGTTGTTTTCAAAAGAGGATGACTGCCTATAGGCTGCTTGGTTAAGGTGAGTTTTTGAATGAGGTTTTGCAGCAACTTACATGTAATTGCTGCCAATAACATCTTTGCCTAGATTGTGTCTTTCTGTCATATTTTTTCTAATTGCTAATACTTTTTCCTCTCGTACTAGGCATATGCTCCCATTGTTGCCAGTATTCATCCAAATTCTCACATGGATAACAACCATACAGATGTGCATGCATTACCAAGTTTCCGTTAATTGTTTTTGAAAAGGAAAAATATCCTGCCGAGACACCTAATGGTCCTACAGCACCATAAAGACGTCTATAACGACGTTTTTTTTCTTCCTTAGGGAGCCTGTAAACATTCCAGTCATGGATATATGCACTGTTAATTACAATGCCTTCTGCTTCACAGCGGA
>JAOTSA010000095.1 GCA_030247515.1 Sulfurimonas sp.
CTTGTCTGTTTTAATGTTAGCATTTCGATTATGAATGATTATATACAAAAACTTAAAGAGCATAATTTAAAAGTAACTCCTCAACGCTTAGGCATCCTCTCACTCATAGAAAAGAGTGGGCATATAAGTATAGAGGAGCTTTATATTGCCGTACGCAAGGACTTTAGCACCATATCTTTGGCAACGCTTTATAAAAATATACACTCAATGGTAGAAGTAAATCTACTAAAAGAGGTAAAGATACCAAACGGCAAATCTAAGTACGAGATGGTAAAAAAAGAGCATTCTCATATGATTTGCAAACAATGTTCAAAACTTGAAGATTTGGAACTTCCCTTAGAAGAGGTTATACATACCGCTTCACAAAAAAGCGGCTATCTCTTTGACGATAACGCACTTGTTCTGTCTGGCATATGCCCACAGTGCCAGTAAAGCGCATTCTCGGTTAACTTCTCTCAAATATCTCTTTTCTTAGATAAATTGCTAAAATTTATCGGTAGTTTATGTTTATCGCTATATAATACATTGTATGTATATAAAAAGGGTTTGCATTGTTTGCTTATGGAAAAGAAAAAAATGAACTCCTCAAACAAAGCAGGGGAATTGGGTTTGAAGAGATTATTTTGGCGATAGATTCTGGAAGGGTTTTGGATGTTTATGATTATCCAGATCAAGCGAACTATCTAGGGCAAAAGATTTATGTTGTAGAGGCATTGGATTATGTATATCTTGTTCCATTTGTTTGCAATAATGAAGAGATATTTTTAAAAACAATCATCCCAAGTCGAAAAGCTAAGAGGATTTACAAAGGAGAAGGCAATGTTTGATGCTGAAGAGATGGCGATTTTAAACGCACTGGAGAACGATAAACTTACAAAAAGCATAGATGCGGATGAGGAGATAGCACTTGCTCGCAAGGCGGCTAAAGAGTATTTGTCCAAATCGAAAAACATTACAATCCGTCTAAGTGTCGGGGATGTTACAACAATTAAAAATAGAGCGCAAGAGACTGGAATCCCTTATCAAACTATTATTTCATCGTTAGTTCATCAGTATGCGACGGGAAAAATTAGGCTAGAGGCTTAAGCACAGATGACCGCACAACCATTTACACACCTACATCTACATACTGAATACTCTCTACTTGATGGTGCAAACAAACTCTCAAATCTTGTTAAAAAGGTAAAAGAACTCGGTATGACATCGGTTGCTATGAGTGACCATGGCAATATGTTTGGTGCGATTGATTTTTACAAGCAGATGAGAGAAGCTGGAATTAAGCCTATCATCGGGATAGAGGGGTATCTTCATAACGGCGAGATGCTTGATGACAAAAGTACGAAACAGCGGTTTCATATCTGCCTTTTTGCCAAAAACCAAAAGGGGTACGAAAACCTTATGTACCTCTCGTCTAAAGCCTTTATTGATGGGTTTTACTACTATCCACGTATCAACAAAAAAGAGCTTCGTGAGCATAGCGAGGGGCTTGTTTGTACCTCTGCTTGTTTGCAGGGCGAGGTTAGCTGGCACTTAAATACGGCAAATGAGAGAAACAAAAAAAATGGTGCGCTTGGGTATGAGGGTGCAAAAGCCGTTGCGCTGGAGTATAAAGAGATTTTTGGAGATGATTTTTATCTTGAACTTATGCGTCATGGCATAGGCGATCAGCTCTTTATCGATGACCAACTCTTGCGCCTTGCAAAAGAGCTAGACATCAAAGTAGTCGCTACAAACGACACGCACTACACCTTTCATGACGATGCGCAGTATCATGAAGCGTTTATGTGCATCGGGATGAACAAACTCTATGACGACCCAAAACGCATGCGCCACTCCGTTCATGAGTTTTACCTCAAAAGCCCCGAACAGATGGCAAAACTCTTTGCCGACATCCCAGAAGCCATAGCACATACGCAAGAGATAGTTGAGAAGTGTAACTTGGAGTTAAAACTTGGCGACCCTATCCCTCCAAACTTCAAATTCACTCAGGAATACTCTCTCTTAGATGGGTTAAATATCGACTACAAGGATGATGCACCGCTTGATGCGGATGCTATAAAAGAGCAAAAAAGAGGATGGAAGAGTGCGGCGGATAAGAACGATGCCGAGTATTTTATCTATCGCTGCCGTTTGGGGTTAGAAGAGCGGCTGGGGCATGTACCGCAAGCCAGACATGAAGAGTACAAAGAGCGTTTAGAGTTTGAGATGCAAGTCATCAACTCCATGAAGTTCCCAGGGTATATGCTTATCGTTTGGGACTTTGTCAAGGTTGCCAAAGAGATGGGCATAGCGGTTGGTCCTGGGCGGGGGAGTGCGGCTGGGAGTTTGGTCGCCTACTCACTAAGCATCACAGACATAGACCCGATGAAGTACGACCTTCTTTTTGAGCGATTCTTAAATCCAGAGCGTGTAAGCATGCCCGATATAGATATGGACTTTATGCAGGCTCGCCGTGGGGAAGTTATAGATTATGTTGTTAAAAAGTACGGGCGAAATCAAGTCGCACAAATCATTACTTTTGGTTCGCTTCTAGCCAAAGGGGTTATCCGTGATGTCGCCCGTGTTCTTGATATGCCGCTCTCTCAAGCCGACAAAATGGCAAAACTTGTTCCAGATGAGCTGGGCATCACGCTAAACGGCAAGACAAAAAACGGCGAGTTTATAGCAGGGGCATTCCAAAAAGAGCCAAAACTCAAAGAGCTTATAGAGAGTGATGCAAATGCGGCAAGGGTTTGGGAGTTTGCAAAAAGACTTGAGGGACTTAAGCGAAACTCAGGTATCCATGCGGCTGGGGTTGTTATCTCCAATGAGGAGCTTTGGAAGAAAACTCCCATCTACAAACCAGCAGGCGAGGATGTTTTTGTAACGCAGTATTCGCTCAACTACCTTGAAGATGTTGACCTCATAAAGTTCGACTTTTTGGGGCTTAAAACGCTTGATGTTATCGACAATGCTATAAAACTTATAAAGTTTCGCTACAACAAAGATGTCGTGTGGCACGAGATAGACGAAAACGACCCAAAAGTTTATGATGTTATCCGCAGCGGCGACACGGTGGGAATGTTTCAGATAGAGAGTTCTGGTATGCAGGACTTGAACAAACGCCTAAAACCAGATAGTTTCGAGGACTTGATTGCGGTTTTGGCACTCTACCGCCCTGGACCGATGGAGTCGGGAATGCTTGACAGTTTTATAGAGAGAAAGCACGGCAGAGAGAAGATAGAGTACACATTTGATACGATGGAGCCGATACTTAAAAACACTTACGGAGTCATCGTTTATCAAGAACAGGTTATGCAGATAGTTCAGACAGTAGGCGGTTTTTCTCTGGGCTACTCCGACATTATCCGCCGTTCTATGGGTAAGAAAAAAGATATGTCGGTTTACAATGACGAGTTTGCAAGCGGAGCGCAAAAACAGGGTCTTGACTATGCTGCGGCATCAAAGCTCTTTGATATCATTGAGAAGTTTGCTGGATACGGTTTTAACAAATCTCACTCAGCCGCTTATGCAATGATAACATTTCAGACAGCATGGCTAAAGACATACTATCCAAACGAGTTTATGGCGGCACTTCTGACCTCAGACAAGGACAACACAGACAAGGTTGTGCGCTACATCGATGAGACCAAAAGAATGGGCATCGAACTCTCCCCGCCTGATATTTGTGACTCACAGCTTGAGTTTTCCGCTATAACAAAAGACGAAAGAGAGATAGTTCTTTTTGGTTTGGGTGCTATAAAAGGAGTGGGTGAAGCAGCGGTTTACTCCATTTTGGAGACCAGAAAAGAGGGTGGCGATTTTAAATCTGTAGAGGATTTTGTAAACAGAATCGAGCCATCAAAAGTAAACAAAAGAGTTATTGAGTCTATTATAAAAGCGGGTGGATTTGATAGATTTGGTTTCTCAAGGAAGGCGTTACTTGACCAGATAGAGAAGATAGTCGAGACAGCAAAAGATGCTTCAAATGCGAAAAAAAATGCGCTTGGAAGTCTCTTTGGAGATGATAGCGAGATAACAAGCGTGGAGCTAAAGCTTCTGAATTGCGCTGAATATGAGCTTAAAGAGATTTTGGAGTTTGAGAAAGAGACCATAGGTTTTTACATCTCGGGACACCCGCTTGATGAGTACAGAGAAAAACTTGACGAGCTGGACTATACGCTCTCATCGGAGATACAGAGCGTAAAAGACGGTTCATACGCCATCTTCATAGGAAAAGTGGAAGAGATAACCAAAAAAACATCCAAAAAAGGGAGCCAGTTTGGCATAGTAAATCTTATGGACTTCCACGGAAACATCGAGGTTATGCTTTTTTCTGACAAACTTGAAGAACTAACCCAAATGAATCTGCAAGAGCCAATCGCAATCAAAGCAAAAATCACTCATACGGAAATGTTTACAAGAATCGGCGTGAGTAAGATAATGACGCTAAAAGAGGCAAAAAAAGAGACGCAAAAGACTAAAAAAGAGGTAAGAGAGACAGAACCAGAACCGCAAGAGCCGATAAATCTGGCGATAAAACTAGACACCGACATGAGAGTTTTAGAAGATTTATACAAAATCATCCGCCAAAACCATGGCAACAGAGAACTAAAACTAACCATCATCTCAAAACTCCAAAATGTCATCATAAACTCCGCCATAAGAGTAGATAACAAGATTTTAGCGGCACTTGATGGGAATGAGGAAGTGGATATTTTGAGTTGTTGATAGATGGAAATTGGATTTAATATTTATTGGTAATTCAAAATTTTCAAATAGTCAGCTACTTGTTAAACATAACAGAACCAAGGCGAACCATGTTTGAGCCGCACTCTATGGCGAGTTCAAAATCGCCGCTCATACCCATAGAGCAGATAGTTGCACCCTCTAGCTGTTTGTAGATGTCGTAAGTAGTCTCAAAACTCTTTTTTATAACCGTTTTATCTTCCGTATGCGCACCGATGCTCATAACGCCTTTGAGGCGGATATTTGGACACTCTTGTGCTATTAGTTTGTAAATTTCAATTGCAACTTCTGGCATAACGCCATGCTTTGACTCCTCTTTTGCGGAGTTTACCTGCAAAAGTGCATCAAGCGTCATCTCTCTGGCTTCTAGCTTTTTTTGCAACTCATGTGCTAGTTCCAAAGAGTCCAATGCTTGAAAGAGAGCAGGGTTAATGTCAAGCAGGTTGTTGATTTTGTTTTTTTGCAGATTTCCCACAAAATGCCACTCAAGCGGTAGCTCTTCAAGCTCACTGCTTTTTGCTCTTAAGTCTTGTACTTTGTTCTCTCCAAATGCCCTCTGACCTATCTCATAGAGTGCTTTTATCTCATCTGCGGTGGAGTATTTGCTGATAGCTACAATCTTGACTATATGCTTCTCGTCAAAACGCACTCTAGCAAACTCAACTCTTCTAATCACATCGTCTATATAAATTTTGTACTCTTCTTTGTTCATTTTTTCATCCTATAAGTCTGTTGATATCATTATAAAGCCCAAGCCCCATAAGTCCTATAAGCACCGCCCACCCTGCAATGGTGAGTTTTACCATAATCTCCTCGTTTACTTCTCGTCTAAAGAGGAGTTCATAGAGGTTAAACATGATATGTCCGCCATCAAGTGCGGGAATGGGGAGAAGGTTTAGAACTCCGAGGTTTACTGAGATGAGAGCCGCAAAAAAGAGTACGCTCATCCATCCCGCATCTGTTGCGTCTGATGTAAGTTTTACGATGGAGATAACGCCGCCTAGCTCATTGGCAGGCACTTCGCCAAAGAGGAGTTTTTTAAGTCCCGTAAAGATGAGGGTGGAGGCATGGATGGTTTGCTTTGTGGCGTAAGAGAGTGTTTCATCTAGCCCAAGTGAGAGTTTATGCGTTACTCCCGCACTTCCTATGCCTATCATCTTTTTCTCGATAATCTCATTAAACATGTTTGTTGTTTGTGTGATTTTTGGAGTAAGGGTTATAAAGTGCATGTAGCCAGCTCTCTCAACCTCAAAAATCAACGCTCCATCTGAACTCTCGATTATCTTTGCCATCTCTTCCCATGTCGCTATAGGCGTGTTGTTGATGGAACGGATGGTGTCGTTTGTCTCCACTCCTGCCACAAATGCAGGCGAATCTTTGACTATTTGACCGATAACTGGAGAGAGGATATTTGGTCCGCCAAGAGCGATGATAAAGTAGAGAGCAAAAGCCAAAACAAAGTTTGCAAGCGGTCCTGCAAAGAGGATAAAAATCTTTTGTAGCGGTGTTTTGACATTGTAGCTGTTGGCATCATAGCTTTTTTTTGTTGGGTCGCTGTCATCTTGTCCCTTCATCTTGACATAGCCGCCAAGCGGGATGAGTGCGAGCCGCCATTCGTTGCCCCATTTGTGAAAAGAGGCGATTTTTTTGCCAAAACCGATACTAAAAACCTCTACTTTTACGCCCATTCTGCGGGCTGCCATGTAG
>JAOTSA010000096.1 GCA_030247515.1 Sulfurimonas sp.
ATCCCCATCATTTATAAAAAGAAAATTGGTTGCGGAAACAGGATTTGAACCTATGACCTTCGGGTTATGAGCCCGACGAGCTACCGAACTGCTCTATTCCGCGGTAAAAAACAAACGTTTTAACTGTTTGTGGAGTGGAATTATAGGCAAATAGATTTTCTTTGTCAAGGAAAATTTTATAAAATATAAATTTAATCAACAATTTACTATAATTTCTACATTTAACGATAAAGAAGAGCTATGACACCTATACAAAGAGTATTAGAAGCGATTGATGAGATAAAAAAAGGGCGTATGGTCATCATGGTGGATGATGAGGATAGAGAAAATGAGGGTGATTTGGTTTATGCCTCTGCATTTTCTACATCTGAGCATGTCAATTTTATGGCAACGCATGCAAGAGGGCTTATTTGTGTTGCTATCAGTAAAAGTATAGCAACACGCCTCTCTTTAAACCCAATGGTTAGTTCCAATACCTCTACACATGAAACAGCTTTTACGGTTTCGGTTGATGCCAAGAGTGCAACAACTGGGATATCGGCAAAAGAGAGAGATGACACCATCAAGATTTTGGCAAATCCTATCAGTCATGCAGATGATCTTGTCAAGCCTGGGCATATCTTTCCGCTCATTGCTAAAGATGGCGGAGTGCTTGTAAGAACTGGGCATACTGAGGGGTCTGTGGATCTTTGTCGCCTCTCTGGGCTTAGTGAATCAGCGGTTATTTGTGAAATCATCAAAGAAGATGGCACGATGGCACGTCGTGATGATTTGGATATTTTTGGTGAAAAACACAACCTTAAAACTGTTTTTATCTCTGATTTGGTTGAGTATCGTCTTGCAAATGAGAGACTTGTAAATGAGAGAAGTGTTGAAGAGGTAGAGTTTTTTGACACAAAAGTGAAAAAATATACTTTTGCAGACCACGATGCCATAGCGCATACTGCTATTGTTTTTCATAAAGTAAGTCAAGTTTCAAATGTAAGAGTTCACAATGTCATACCAGATATGGAACTGCTTTTAAATCAAAAAAAATATAATAATCTCGTTGCTTCTATAGAGTATCTAAAACTCAACGGCGGCGTACTTATCTTTATCAACAAACCAGCCCACAATGATAATGCGGCAATGAAAGAGTTTGGTATCGGTGCGCAGATACTCAAATCTTTTGGTGTCTCAAAAATGAACCTTCTCTCTTCTTTAAGCCATAACGACTTTGTTGGTTTGAGCGGATTTGGGCTAGAGATAAACGAAATCATCTCTATCTGAAGGTAGGAAAAATGCAACAGATAAAACTTACAGAGTATAGTCACGGTGCGGGGTGTGGGTGCAAAATCTCTCCGATGCTTCTTGATGAGATACTCAAAAGCAGTAGCGAGCAACCTTTTTTTCCACAACTTCTTGTGGGAAATGAGTTTAAAGACGATGCGGCGGCGTATGATTTGGGGAACGGCTCATCTGTTCTCTCAACAACGGACTTTTTTATGCCTATCGTGGATGATGCTTTTACTTTTGGGCGCATCGCCGCTACCAATGCGCTAAGTGATATCTATGCGATGGGCGGCAAGCCTTTGATGGCGATTGCGATTTTTGGATGGCCGATTGACAAACTCTCATCAGATGTTGCAAAAGAGGTTATTGAGGGTGGGCGTGCCGCTTGTAGGGATGCTAACATCCCTCTTGCAGGCGGACACTCCATAGACTCGCCTGAGCCGATTTTTGGGCTTGCGGTTACAGGCATAGTTCAAAATAAAAATCTTATGCAAAATAGCGGGGCAGTGGAGGATTGTTACATTTTTTTGACAAAACCTATCGGCATAGGCATACTTACCACAGCGCAAAAGCAAAAAAAGATAGAAGAGGGCGACATCGATGTGGCGATTGAGGCGATGACGACGCTCAACAAAATCGGTGCATCTTTGGCACATTTAGAGAGTGTCGTTACCATGACGGATGTGACGGGATTTGGTCTTTTGGGGCATTTGAGCGAGGTGTGTGAAGCAAGCGGCATCAGTGCAAATGTTTGGTTTGAGAGAGTTCCGCTTCTTAAAAATGTAGAGAAGTACAGAGAACTTGGGTGCATAGCAGGTGGGACACGCAAAAATTTTATGAGTTACGGGCATAAAATCTCCACTATGACGCAGCAACAGCGAGAGATACTTTGCGATGCGCAAACATCTGGCGGTCTGCTTGTTTTTGTTAAAAAAAGCGGAGTGGATGCTTTTTATGAAGTGGTGCGTGAGGCAGGTTTGACACTTGAGCCAATCGGCGAGAGTGTTGCGAAAAAAGAGCATTTGGTCGAGGTTTTTTAGTGGCTGAATTTTATGATGATTTTAAGTCTATCGTTCTAAACAAAACACCACTTTTGGATGTTCGTGCGCCAGTGGAGTTTCAAAGCGGGGCATTTATAAATGCTTGCAATCTTCCCATCATGAACGATGAAGAACGCCGTCTTGTAGGGATTTGCTACAAAAATGAGGGCAATGCAAAAGCGATAGAGCTAGGGCATAAACTTGTAAGCGGCGAGGTAAAAGAGGAGCGTGTGCGGACGTGGTGTGATTTTATAGATGCAAACCCTAATGCACTGCTTTACTGTTTTCGTGGCGGGCAACGCTCCAAAATAGCACAACAGTGGATAAGAGAGAGTGGCAGAGAGATAAGCCGCCTAAAGGGCGGATATAAGGCTTTTAGAAACTATCTTTTGCGAGAGCTTGAAGAGGTTTCGTTCCATTTTAGCCCCATTGTATTGGGTGGAAGAACAGGTTCTGGCAAAACGATAGTGCTTCAAAAAATGCCAAACGCTATAGACCTTGAAGCCCTTGCCAATCATAGAGGTTCTTCGTTTGGGCAAAAAGTAACCTCACAGCCATCACAGATAAACTTTGACAACAACCTTGCGTATGAGCTAATCGCAAAACGGGAAGAGGGGCATACAACGCTTGTTTTTGAGGATGAGGGCAAACATGTAGGTTCTGTTTTTATGCCAGAGAGCCTTGTGGCATCTATGGCGAATGCACCGCTTGTTATCTTGGAGCGACCACTAGAGGAGCGCATAGCCATAACGCTTGATGAGTATGTCGTTGAGGCGCAAAGGGCTTATACCGATGCAGGATTTGAAGAGGGTTGGGCGCAAAATATCCAAAACTCCATAAAACGCATCCAAAGACGTCTTGGCAATCAGCGTTATGAGTATGTAAACACTCTCTTTGAAGAGGCTTTTAAAAAGCAAAAAGAGGACGGTTCACTTGAAGCGCATGAAGGGTGGATAGAGTATCTTTTAAGAGAGTATTATGACCCAATGTACGATTACCAGATACAAAAACGCGCAACGCAAGTGGTGTTTCGTGGCAATGAAAAAGAGGTTCAGGAGTATATCTTGTCAGCTTCTAGTAGTTTGATAAACTCATCTTCACACATCGGTTTTGCGAAATAGTACCCTTGTATGGTGTCACATCCGTTGTCTCTTAAAAATTCGTACTGCTCTTTGGTTTCAACGCCCTCGGCAACGGTTTTTAAGTGTAAGCTTTTACCCATAGACAAAATCGTATTTACCAACAACCTGCCGCTTTCGTCTTTATCGATAATATCATCTACAAAACTTTTATCTATTTTAAGTGTATCTATAGGAAACTTTTTCAGATAAGAGAGGGACGAGTATCCTGTGCCAAAATCATCTATATGTATGGAGATGCCGAGCTTTTTTATCTCATTTAAAGCTATCAGGGCATTGTCTATATATTTTAGCATTACACTTTCTGTTATTTCTATTCCAAGCTGGGTGGGGTTGATTTTGTTATCGTCGATACTCTCTTTTAAATCCTGATATAAATTTGTATTTTGAAACTGCCTTGTAGAGACATTTATGGATATACTAAGATTTTTATAACCCAAAGAGTTAAACCTTTTTATGGCTTGTGTGCTGTTTTGGATGACAAATTTACCTAAGTTGAGTATGAAACCAGTATTTTCGGCAAGCGGGATAAAGAGGCTTGGCGGTATGAATCCTTTTTGTTTATGATGCCATCTTAAAAGTGCTTCTGCACCAACAATCTTTTTGCTTTTCACATCAATTTTAGGTTGATAATAGAGTTTAAATTCATTATCGTGAAACGCTCTTTGCATATCATTGACGATATCTACTTCAGTATGCACCTTTTTGTTTAGCTCTTGTGAAAAAAAGCTGAAGTTGTCTCTACCGTCGCCTTTTGCTTTGTACATCGCAATATCTGCATATTTCATCAAATCTTTTATATTTTTTGAGTCATCTGGATAGATAGAAATACCTACGCTTGCAGATAGCCTAAGCGAATACCCTTTTATAAACAAATCTTTTCTAAAATTATTTAACAGATTCTGAATGGTAGATGTAAGTTCATTTTGGTTGTTAAAGTCAGATACTACCATGATGAACTCATCGCCGCCGATCCTTGAGATAAGAGTATCTTTTGAAACGCTCTCTTTTAGTACATCAGCAACTGTTTTTAAAAGAGCATCTCCAATATCATGCCCCAGTGTATCGTTGATATTTTTAAAATGATCCAAATCCAAAAATATAACTGCAAATTTTTTAGAATTTTCCTCTGCATTTAAGAGTACATTTTTTATCTTTTGGTTGAGATTTAGCCTGTTTGGCAAGTTGGTGAGTGTATCATGCATAGAGATATGCTCCAACTCTCTGTTTAGCTCATTTACCTGATTTTGTGATTCATTGATGTTGATAGTATGTTCCACTTGAAGTCTTACAATGTAACCCAAAACAAAGAGTTCTATGATTACAAAAATAGCATGAAGTATAACGATGTCAAATCCGCAACCATAGTTAAAGACCATAACAGGCATCCCAAAAAGCGAAACCTCGTATAGTTGGAGATAATTAAAAACTATATGGTGTATTATGGTTGTTGCCGCCGCAAAGATAAGCGGCGTTACGTCTTTGTAAAGTGTCAAAATCGCCATAGCGATAAAGACATGAAAGTGCATCTCGATTCTGCCGAGATACTGTTGGATAAAGATAACAGAAAATAGCATCATAGCAACTGCTATAAAGTACCTAAAATATCTCTCTCCTTTGAGATGTTTATAGAGTAGCAAAAGAGGTAAAACAATAAATGCGCCGCTGAAAAATCCGTAGTAGAATGTAGCGTACTTTATGGAGGTTATAAATGTTGCAACCACCCATTGCAGGGCAAGTAAAAGCAACATAACCCTATCTGACTCAATATGAAAAAGCTGAAAACTCATCTTTGCATAGCTAGGTATTTTGGGATATGAAAATATGTAATTAACTATTTTTTTCACTTATCTCTCCGAACTCTTTAACAAAATAATATCATCAATTAGCTTTTTTCTTTTTAATGGATGGGTAGAATAAATTGATTTTAACACTTTTGTTTTTGGGTTATTTTCTATAAGATAAAGATTGTCCGTATGGTTAAGTTCTGAATTATCACTAAGACTTCTGGCAAAATAGAGTTCAAATTTTCTATCCATAGAAAAAAGCTCACTTTTTGAGAGGTAAACGCCTTTGAAAGTGTTGTTAAAATACTTTGCGAACAAATCTGGCTGAAATGCTTCAACTTCAGGCGTAAGGTTTACAAACACAAAATCCACACTCTCTTTTATCTCTTCAAACTCTTTGGATTCATACATCTTGGACATCTCTTCCAAGATGGGGGTGCAAACATCTCTGCATCCAAAATATCCAAAAAAAAGCAGTACAAACTTCTTATCGCTTTTTATAAAATCTGCTTTTACCTCTTTTTCAATTACCATAGCACCTTGAAAACTTTGGCTAAAAAAGAGAGATTGCACAACTGGAACGACACTAAAGAAGAGAAGCAAAACAAAGAAAAAAGTTGCTTTGTGTCTATTGGTCAATTTTTGTCACCCCATCTCTTTTTTGCATCATCACATATAAAGTAACTGTTGTAAAAAAGAAAACAGCTGCAATTACCGCAAATATATTTAGAAGTATGGATTGGTTTTTTTCTATAAAATCTCTATCTTTGCCTATGATGGTCGCATCTCTTGCAATGTACTCCGAGAGTATAACCCGTGCTTCTACAAGCTCTTTTGAGTTAAAAATATACAAATTTGGACTTTTTAACAAAGAGGTTACATTTGTTAGCGTTTTTTCATCAAGATAGCGCAACACCAGCTTTGCCGCCTCCTCACCTTGTCGCAAGCCGCTTGTTACATATCCGCCAACAACACCCTTGTGCATATAGGCATCTTCCATGCTAAGGATGATAAGCTCTCTATTTTGTTTCATCCTCTGTATAGACTCTGTCT
>JAOTSA010000097.1 GCA_030247515.1 Sulfurimonas sp.
ATGCTAGAATCACTCAATTATTTCATAAAAAAATTATAGCAAATCAATAGAGAAAATCATGGAAAGATATACTGTTATCATCGTTGAAGATGATGAAATTACCGCACTAAATCTTAAGCTCTCTTTGCAAAAACATGGCTATAAGATTCTTGCTATTTGCGAGAGTGCTTCTGACGCATTGCAAAGTATTGAAAAATACAAACCACATATTGTCATCATAGATATCTCGCTTCAAGAGGGAAATGATGGGATTATGCTTGGGAGAAAAATAAGTAAAAATTATCCTATCCCTTTTATCTATCTTACCTCTTACAGTGATGATGACATTATTTCAGAGGCGATTACGACAGAGCCATATGGGTATATCGTCAAACCTTTTGACCCATCTTCACTTCACGCAACGATTCAAATGGCGATTTTTAAGTTTGACATGGAGTCCAAAAGAATGGAGGAGGCAAACGCATCTAAGATAGATGAAGAGAGCATAGAAAAGCTTCTTTATTCAAAAAGAGAAGCAGACATACCAATCGTTTTTTTTGGAACTGTTTATTCTATAGATATCGCAAAAAATGAGATGTTTTACAGTGGTCAAAAACTTAAACTTACAAAAAAAGAGAACGCTATTTTACGTCTTCTTGTGGCGAAACTTGGAAGTGTTATCACTTTTGAACAAGCTATCAGTTATGTTTGGAAAGAGGATGGGGCGACTGAAAACAGTATCCGTACGCTTGTTTGGAGACTAAGAAGCAAACTCCCTACCGACATCATTAAAAATGCGTCAGGAATCGGCTACTATATAGAAAGTTAGAGTTTTTTACTCAATTTTTATGAGTAAAATTCTCTCTCTGATATACTCAAATGCCTCTTCATAGTTAAAATCTGCCTCGCCAAATTTTGCCATTTTCTCTATCTTTGCACTCTGCTCTTGTATCTCTTCAAGTCTAAAATTGCCGCTTGAACCCTTGATGCTGTGTGCTATCAATGCTATGTTTTTATAATCTCTTGTTGCGATTGCTTCTTGCATTTGAGGTATCTGTTTGGACATTTTTTTGATAAATAAATCTACAAGCATCATCAGTTCATTTTGGCTTAGCATCAACTCATCAGAGAGTTTTTGTATATCTAGCCCTTGAATGCCACCATTTTTAAGAACGGTTTTTTCACTAGAAAAACTCTCTTTAGAGGCTTTTAGATAGTGTGAAAATACTCTTTCCAGCTCTTTAAGTATGATGGGTTTTCCCAAAAAGGAGTCAAATCCGCTCATGAGACCTCTCTCTTTTGCACCTTTGATAACATTGGCGGTAAGTGCAGAGATGGGAGTGTGGCGCAACATATTTTCTCTCTCATATGCCAAAATTTCCTGTACGGCTCTGTTTCCATCCATGATAGGCATCTGCTCATCCATCAACACAAGGTCATATCTATTCTCTTTATACAGACGAACGGCTTCTAAACCATTGAGCGCCAAATCGTATGTGAGTCCATATTTGTTTAGGAGAATTTTTATCAGTTCTTGATTGGCTTCATTGTCCTCTGCAACAAGCACGTGTCCCTCAAACCTGACAATTCTCTCTACCCTCTGAGGAGAGGTTGCATCTGGATGGAGTAGCTCATCAAAAGTGCTTTTTATCTTTGAACAGTAGAGTGGAAAACAGATGCTCGTGATATGAGGGTGTTTTTCATAGATATCGCTGGGTTTGTTGGTGAGGGCTATATACTTTTGGTGAGAGTTTATGATTTGCTTTTTGAACTCTTCATCAACGCTCTCTTCCAAAAAGATAACAACATCGTTGTCCTCAAGGAGGGTATCAACTACTTTAATATCCATGTTGAAGATGCTGGAGTATTTTAAAAATGAGTCCGATTTGTAGTCATGCTGTAAATCTTTGAGATAAAAGACGATTTTTAATTTTTTAATCTCCTCTAGGTCGTGAAATGCCTGACAAGTATTGTCATGAATCTCTACGGGAAGCTCCACCCAAAAAGTGCTTCCTGCTTTAAGTTCAGAGCTTACATGAACGCTTCCGCCCATATGTTCGGCAAGTTGATGGCAGATAGAGAGTCCAAGTCCAGTGCCTACCATATGCTCAACTTCTCCGCCGCCTGCTTGCGTAAATGCGGTAAAAATATTTGTGATATCACTCTTTGCTATTCCGATACCGTTGTCACGTACGCTTACTTTTAAGATTCTGTCTCTGCAAGTAGCTTCAACATGGATATGCCCGCCGTTTTTTGTAAACTTGATGGCATTGCTCAGGAAGTTTGACAAAATCTGTTTTATCCTCAAAGAGTCTGCATAAAGCTCTTTTGATATAGCAGGGTCGATGAAAGATGTGATAGTAATATCTTTGTAGTTTGCGGAAGCAACAAAAAGCTCTAGCGTATGGCTTATCTCATTGTGGATAGAGAAGATTCTAGGTTCGATGGTAAACTCACCGCTTCTAAGCTTTGAAAAATCCAAAATATCGTTGATGATACTTAAGAGATTCTCTCCGCTGTTTAAAATAATCTCAAGATATTTTCTATGCTGTTTTGAGACATTTTGCTCCATCAAAAGGTCCACAAAGCCCAAAATGGCATTTAGAGGAGTGCGTATCTCATGCGACATATTGGACAAAAAGTACTCTTTTGCCTGTGAAGCTTTTTGCGCTTCAAGTCTTGCGTCTATGAGTTTGGTAACATCATTTGCGATAGAGATGTACTCTGATGTGTTATCGTAAGGGTCTATGATTTCGACGATGGTAACGTCAACATAAAAATAGTCTCCGTTTTTTTTGTTGTTTTTTATAGTGCCTCTAAAGATACCATTATGTTCAAGTTGAAACCATAAATCTCTAAAATACTCCTCTGGCATATCTGGATGCTTTACGATACTGTGGTAGCTTCCGATGAGTTCATTTTCGCTGTATCCGCTAATCTTGATATATTTGTCATTTACGTAAGTTATCTTCCCGTTTTTATCAGTCTTTGAGATAATCGAACTCTCATCAAGTGCCTTTTGATACTCACTAAGAAGCTTGACATGTCTGTCTATCTCTTGCTCTTTTTGGTAAATCGTGTCTGTGTAGTACTTCAAAACGCCTTTAAAGTTTTTGTCAAAAATGTATGAGATTTCATTGAAAATCTCCTGTAAATTAAACTTCATATCAAAAGCAAAGCTTACCATTGCACGCCTAAAATGGCTGCATATCTCAAAAAGCTCATCTGCCCTTATGTCTCTGTCTTTTAGGTATGCCAAAAGACTTTGCATAACTGGGCAGTCTCCTATCTCGACTTCACCTGCTATAACACCCATAAAATAGTCAAAAACACCACCCGCATAATCATCTAAAAACTGTTGTTTGTCTATCTCATGAAGTTCCAAAATCTTTTGCGGTGACTCATAAGAGACCCATTGCAAAAGAATCGACTCTTTAGAAGATACAAATATTTTCCGTGTTTTTACGAGATGAGGGATTTTTTTTTCCATGGCGAGTTGCAACCTGCTACATTATAAAATAGGAGAGAAGCATAACTACACAGAGCTTAATCAAAAGAATAACCGCCGTTCCGATTATATTTCCGATTTGACAACTAGTACATGAAGTAAACCGCTTGCCCTCGTACTGCGCATAAAAGAAATAGACGATATTTAGCCCGATGGAGGCGAAAAAAAGATAGCTCTGATAGTTCCAAAGTTGTTCTGAAGTGCTTTTTTCGGTAAATAGCGAACCAATCAAAAATGCCACCATAGCGACCAAAAGTGCATTAATGGCTTTAACGATGTAGTCTCTTTTAAAAACAGTAGGGCAACTCTGGGAGATAGCGATATCACTCCCAAACTCCAGTTTTTTTTGAAACAGTTTTTTCTCTTCTTTGTCCAGCTTGTTTAAAAAACTCGATCCAAACGTGTAGTCTATCTTTCTTTGGAGCAAAATACTCAAATCCCCGTCTGCTTTAAACGAGTGTTGCACGCCGCCTCTATCTTGATAGACCAAACTTATAGTTTCGTATCTTGTGACTTTTGCGCTTAGTTCTGGAAAATAGGCGGTTTTTTCGATGGTAGTTACCTTGCCGCTCTGGCTTATGATGCGTGGATTGATAAGTTCTAAAAAAGAGCCGTCATCTTTTTTGACAACTACTATGTTATAGTAACTCCCTATTTGAAACGCCGCAAGTGCTTCAAGAGAGTTGGCTTTGATGGTATCTTTTATATCCTCAATCAAGGACAATATCTCTTCATCAAAAACCCTCACATCCGTCGCATACTGCACACTTGGCGGAGTTGGATATGTAATAATCTCTCTAATCATCAAAAAGAGTTAGTGGCTTTTTTTTACTACTATTAACATCTTTATATTGATAACAATAAATCTAATCAACTGCCAAATCTTGCATGTTCTTAGCTTTATCGCAAATGGTCCAGGTGTCATTGTTGTAAAATTATTACCATACGCTTTGATGTTATGTTCTGCTTTCTTTTCCATGTTTATCTCCTTTATTTTACATATTTATTTATTAGACTTTTTTATAACCAAAGATCCTGAATCAAGTTCAGGATGACGAAAACCCATGAATCTCGTCATTCCAAACTTGATTTGGAATCTAATTTTTAAGTTGTGAAAGAGACCTATTCAGGAATCATCGTCCAGCCGAATTTAAGCTTTGCTTTCCAGAGAAACAGATGGTGTAGGATGTGTTTTATCCAGTGTCCAGCAAGACCTATCTCGCCAAAAGTATAGTCAACATCACGACCAGTTCCAGGGTACTTTTCAAAGTCAGGAACGACAGGGTATATCGTCATAGCAGCAGCTGTTCCGTCAAATATCCCTTTGCCAGCACTTGCCACGCATGCCGCACCCATGTGAGCCATAGAAGCTTCATGCAACGGTGCATTTTTACCATTTAAGATTCTGTCACAGATACTGCGTGCAACCGCTTTTCCGATGATACCAGATGGCATTCCTGTTCTTGGAGGTGTCGGTCCGATTGGTGTGCCGTTTGGAGAACTCATAGGTTTTGAGATGGGGTGCGGAGGTGCAAATGCTATACCGCATGCAAAGAGGTTGCCGTATGTCGGATTTTGGTATGTTTTTGGCCAGTCACTTGCTTTCCAGTTATCGTACGTACCAGCTGCATAGTTAGCGTCCACCTTCATAAAACCGTTTGGAGCAAAAACCGTGCTTGTTATGTCCGAGCCATCTTTAGCGTATGCTTTTAGCCCCACGCCTGCAAATGGAGGGATAAGCATGGAGAAGTCAAACTCCTCTTCTCCCATTGAGCCATCAAGAAGCTCATAGTGAACTTTTCCTTTTTCAACTCTGTTGACATGCGCACCGATAATCCAGTCAACGTTTCTCTCCGTAAAGAGCGATTCTGCAAAGATTTTGGAACTTACCGCAAACCCCATGCTCTTCATGTGAAGTCCGCCGACACCAAAGTCGCCTAAGAATGACTCGTTTGAAATCCATTTCAAATCAGCCATATCACGAACACCAGCCTTGTTTAGCTCATGTTCAATGTTGAAAATATACTCAAAAGCAGCACCCTGACATGTACACAAACCATGCCCCGTACCGATAAGGAATTTTTGGCGTTCGCCTTTTTTCATGACCTCTATACATTTTTGGAACTCTTCATTTGCATGCGTAGCATGGTCTGCCGTACAGACAGAGACGGTAAATTCGCCAAGACCGTTGGCATCGCCAAGCCCTGGAGTTGCCCCAAAGTTGAGTTTTGGACCAGTAGCGTTGATGAGGTAGTCGTACTCTATGTTTTCGCTCTCGCCCTCACGACCGCTAAGGGTATATGTGATAGTAACAAAAGGTACATCGCTTATTTTGCTTCCCTCGGGGTTGATTGAGACAGCTTTTGCTTGTTTGAAGTCAATACCTGCTTTTGCATAAACTGGAGCCAAATCAAACGTAACGTCCTCTTTGCTCATTCCACCGACACCAACCCAAATATTTGACGGAATCCAGTTCCACTTTGAATTTGGAGTTACAACAACCACTTCATGAGCCGAACCCAACCACTCTGCCGCAAAAGTTGCAGCGGTATGACCCGATACGCCCCCTCCCAAAACAACTACTCTTGCCATAAAAATATCCTTCTTAGTAAAAGTCTAAAAACTTCGCTTTTATTCTATCTTAAAAAGGAAAAAATAGTAATTCAAAAT
>JAOTSA010000098.1 GCA_030247515.1 Sulfurimonas sp.
TACATATACTTCATATTTTAAAATAAAACACATACAAATGTTTCCGAATTTTTTTAGAATATTTTTTTGTGTAGAGTTTTTGCATGAAACTGACACAGCAAGATATGGCAAGATTATTTGATATTGACCCTAGAACACTAAGAAACTGGCGTAAAGATAAACCAAATTTGTACGAAACAATCATGAAAGGTCTAGCGTTTGACGAGATAGTTGAATCTTCAAAAGAATCTTATGAAAAAGCACTCTTGATAAAAGAGAAGTTTGAGTTAAAAAATAAAAAAAATGGTTAAAAAAATTATCAAGACTTTTATGCTCTACATCAAACTGTTTTTTAGCTTTTTAAAAGCTCCTAGAGTGGATGGGGTTAAGGGGTGAGGCTCTTTTTGCCGATTTAACCTCAAGTTTTTACAAGGTGGATACGATGATAAATAGCTCTTATGCGCTAGATGCGTACAAATCACATGACTTGAACATCTTTATGCGTACTTCAAGCGGTGATGCGATAAATATGGATTTTTCAAACAAAAGCGCACTATCGCTTAGATATGAACAAAATCAAGATTCAAGTAGTGGCGCACTCTCTTTTGCTTCCATGCAATCTTTTGATTTTTCTATGAAAAGCAACGGCATAGATGCGCAAGACAAAAAAGAGATAGATGAGTTTATGAAGATAGCCCAGCCCTACATTGACTCCTTTTTAAAAGAACTCGGTGAAGATGCACCGCAATCTCCCGTAAACAAAATAGCAAAAGAGATAGCAAGAGAGTTCGCACCCATGAAACAAAAAGATGAAGAGGTGCAAAACTTCACAAAAGCAAACATCGTCTCCATGTTCGACAAAGCCGTAAAAGAGCTGCAAATCCCTAAAAAAGAGGAACAAACCCTAGAAGAGATAATCCAAAAGATACTAGAAAATGCGCAAAATCTTTTAGAAAAAACACTTCAAGCGTTTGATGAGATTGGGAAAAACCTTTATGTTTGAAAAGCTAGCGATGGCTACTTTTTAAAACCGCTATAAGTGCATGGAAAAAACAGGGATTAAAAAGTAGAGATTCAAGCATATGGATGCTGCTCAAATGCTTGCAATCTCGATAAGTTCTTTGTCTTTGCTGAGGAGTTTATTTATAATTTGTGTCAAATTTGTATTTTGTTTTTTTGCCAATGTTGAAAAAAAACTTTCAATCTCAGGTTCAAGATATATAGGTAAATTAAATGTGGCATTTTCTTTGTAAAATTTACCTCTTACACCCTTTGAAAAATCATATTCCTCTTTCATCTTAATCCCTCCAAGTAAATTTGTTGCTCTTTTTTGGTTGCTCTTCTAGCACTTATTATGCGTATATTGTAGTTATTGTTATCGACTGAAATATATGTATGCACCACAACGAGCGTATTGGTATGGCAAGTCCATACCAATACTCACCCATCTATCTTCACTCTCGCTATGTTCATCATCAAAGAGTGAAATCATATTTTTATCTCTAAATACTGATACAGAATCCTCAAAACTAACATTATGTTTGGCAATATTACTTTTGGCTTTATTTGCATCCCATTCAAAATTATAGTTCATAAATAACCTTGCAAACATTTCTCATGTATTGTATCAAAAGAATTGTAAAAGAGAAGTTTAAGTTAAAAATAAAAAAAGCGGATGGGGTTAAGGGGTAACCTCTCTCGCCTCTCCAAAATAGTACCCCTGAAATTCATCAATTCCGTATGTTTTTAAAAGTTCAAACGTCTCTTTGTCTGTTACAAATTCGGCGGCCGTTTTTATGTTGTGTTCTTTTGCAAACTCCACGATAGAGCGCATCCTTTCATCGTCTTTAGCTTTTGCTTTTGTGACAAAAGTTCCGTTGATTTTGATGTAGTGTGGGTTTATGGCTAAAAGCGTGGAGTTATCAAGAAAAGTTCCATCAAAATCATCTATACAGATGCAAACGCCCAGCTCTTTTAACTTTTTTGCTACTTGAAGCAATTTTGAAAAGTTTTTGGCACATTCTACTTCTGATATCTCGACTACAACTCTGCTTGGAGAGTCAAACATCTTTATATTTTGCACAAACTCCTGCATGATGTATGTGTTAAAAAGGTCATCTGGCAAAAAGTTTAGAGAAATCATCTCTTTTTTATCTCTAAAATGGTGCAGACTATTTCGTATCATATTTTGAAAAAGAGAGATATAAAGGTCCTCTTTGATAGCCTCTTTTAAAAAAGTATCAGGCGACAAGACTTTTATTTCTGTTCCCTCTTGATAGACTATACGCATCAGTGCTTCATACTTTACAACTCTTGCTTGTGCGTCAACTATGGGCTGAAAGTATGGCGTAACGCTCTCCTCTTTAAGAACTTTTGCCAAATTCAAAGAGTTGTCAAAACTCTCATCTCCTCTGTGCGACTGATTGAGTTTACCATAAAACACAAAAGAAAAAATTGCAAAAATGATACCTGAGACGACACTAAAAAGCCAAAAAATCTTCTCTTGGCGTTTTTTGTGTTCAGCAAATTGTTTTTGCTCATCAAATCCTAAAATCACATACCCAATAAGCTCGGAGTTGTGATTTTTGAGATCTAGGGAAGCATCGACCATATATCCGTTTTTGCTTTGAGATTTTTTTGAAAAATAGTCTTCAAGATTTTGATTTATATGCAACATAAAGAGTTTATCACCAATATATAGGACTTTCCCGCCCTGCATCACTTCTAAAAATCTATTTTGCGCCGCCACCCCTATATCTGCATTTAAAATGCTACTCAAATCTTGCAACATAAGTGTTGGGTCAGCTCCTATCTCAACATTTCCTATATACTCATTCTTATAAAAAATTGGGTGCGTTACACGGTAAGTAATGGCGAATTTACCTACCTCAAAGCCGCTTAAAGAGCGTTTTTGCTCATCAGTATCCAAAATGATTGTACGCTTTTTGCTAAGGGCATCTCCAAAAAACTCCTTTTTGTGCGCTCTGTAGAGTGTGATACCATCTTTGTTTCTAAAAGTAAGTATATTGATGCTTGTATCAACCCTACTAAAAGTATTGTAGTAAGGGCTTACAATAAGGTCTATTTTCTCTCTTTGCTCATATTTTAGAGCCTCTAAGAGCTTCTTGTTTTGCAAAATCTCTTGCAGGTAAAAGTCCAAATCTTGGCGTCTTTGCTCTACTCTTTGGTCAAAAATTTTATGAATTTTCGCAATTTTTTGTTTCAAATCATCTTTTTTTAGGTTTTTAAACTCCATCTCAAAAAGATAATAGGCAAATGCCAACAGTACAAAAAATGAAATTGTTATCGCTAAAAATAGACTTTTTTTTATCATAGTTTTTTAAACTCTCGTATAAGTGACATCTGTCTGTTTGCCACATACTCTGTCAAAAGCTTTTTTGCACTCCTGTCCTCATCAAACTGTACGATTATATCAAACTCACTTTTTTGCTCTATGATGTTCTTTACCTTTGCTTTTGTGTTAATGATGAGGGGTTTGGCTTCTGCATAAAAAACCATATCTACTACAACTTCACACTGCTCTTTAAAACTGGCTGGAAGCAGAGCGAGGACTATTTTTGCGCCCCCCACACTCACATCCATAAGATTGCTTTGAGTAACAATCTTTCGACCCTCAAAAAAGAGAGTTACTTGATGCTTCTCTTCAGGTTCTACTCTCGTAAACTCCTGTTCAGAGGGTTTGTTCTCTATGAACTTATAGTTTTTAAAAACTACCTCCCCTTTTTCAAAGTCCACATTTTTTACCTCGCAAAAAACGGCTGCTGGCAAGAGTTCAGACTCTATAATAAGATAGTTGTTTATTTTGATAGCCCTTTGTTGCAGATACTGTGTCTGTAGCACCGCTGTTTCATCATGAAGCTCTGTTAAAGTCCCAACGTTGGAGATATTTAGCCCTTTATATGAGTTGTAGATACGGATACTGGAGTTGTTTCGTTTGATAATCTCAAAAATATTACAGATAATCTTTTTTTGGCTCTCCTGCTTCTCTTTTTGCATAGCACCTTTGTCATAAACTACAAGCAGGTTAAGCTCTGTGATATCATCAAAAGAGAGGATAAAAGTATCATCTTTGTTCGGAATCTTGTAAGCTTTTAGTATAAAGTGTCTGCTGTTTGCATCACTGTCTGCCATCTTGACGTTAAATAGTTTTGAGCTGTTCTCTTTTGCACTCTTAAGCCACTCGACTCCGCCATGATTGTACAAAAAGTTATTATGCTTTAAAAACAGTGTGCCAAAATCTGCAAATATCGCTCTAAAATCTTCAAGTGACTCTTTTTGAAAAAAATCCAGACATTTTTTGTTTACTACAAGGACTTCTTCCTCTTTTATGAGGATAAGCATCGTATCTTGATACTGAAAAACATCTCTGACATAGTGTTCAAAGATATCTTTGTTTTTCTCAAAGAGTATCTCATCAACAACATGTTCTATGGAGTCAACAAGTCCAGATGCGGAGATGGGTTTTTTAAGATATTTACTAACATTTGCATCAATCGCACCAAAAAGATGCTCTTTGTCGTCAAATGCGCTTGTGATGATTATCTTTGTAAATGGCTCTATCTTTTTTATCCGCTTTGCCATCTCTATACCGCTGATTCCTGGCATATTTATATCGGTTATGACTACCTCTGGGAGGTGTTTTTTAAAAAGTTCCAACCCCTCTTGTGCATCACCGCAAACAAAAACATTGGAAAAGATTTTTGTAAATACCTTCATAGCCTGCTGTTGCAAATTTTTGTTGTCCTCTGCATATAGCAAGCTCAAACCTTGGGCTTTTTTTTGTAGTTCTACTATTTTTTCTATTGACATATCTCTTCCTGCCTTTTATTAAGCTCTTTAGCAATTGCATCAAGTGCGGCAATAGCATCATCAAAGTCAAAGTTGAGAGAAGCTTTTAACATCGGCTCAACTCTCTCTTTTGGCAGATACTTATAGAGCTTTTGTGACAACTCTTGCGAAGCTTTGATTGCATCTGAGTCAAAATTTTTGTAATGCTCTCGCAATACTTCCATCTCTTTTTGAAGCTCCAGAGCATCTGATACATCAAATCCCTCCAAAACTCTATTTTCCTCTTCTAAGTTGCTAAAATTTGCATCTATGGATGCTGTAACTTTTTTTAGTTCCTCATCTATCTCTTGCATCATTGATATTATGATTTGAGAGTTTGCACCCTCCTCTTTGGTGCTATTTTCCAATTTTTTGAGTGCTTCATAAATAGTAGTAGCTTCTATGTTGCCACTCAACCCTTTGAGCGTATGCACCGCCATTTTAAACTCATCAAAATTGCCATCTTTGTACATTTTGGTTATCTTTTGCATCGCATCTTTTTGTGAAGCTGCAAATCTTTTGATGATTCCAAAGAGTATCTCCTCATCATCTGCAACTCTCTCTAGCGCCTTGTCAATATCTATGCCATAAATGTCTGATGTGTAGAGATTTGCAACCTCTTTTTTGTCACTGCTCTCTTGCGCTATCTGATGGTAAGTTTTAGGCTTTACCCACTTTGCAAGTGTCGTGTAAAAAAGTTTTACATCAATAGGTTTTGCCACAAAATCACTCATCCCCGCTTTTATACATCTCTCTTTATCCTCTTGCATCGCATTAGCCGTCATAGCGATAACAGGTATAGTCATCATGTGTTTCTCTTGACGCAAAATCTTTGTTGCTTCATACCCATCCATCACAGGCATCTGACAATCCATAAGCACACCATCAAAGAGCGTTTTATCTATCTTTTGGAGTGCCTCTTTACCGTTGTTTGCGATGGTAACCATTACGCCCACTTTTTCCAACAGCTCTTTGGCAATCTCCTGATTTTCTAAATTGTCCTCTACTAAAAGCACATGCGCACCATGAAGCAGTTGTGCTGCCTCATGATAACCGCCATGTTTTGACATTTTTTTGCCAAAAGCATGTAAAACGGCATCTTGAAGATTGGAAGGGGTAAGCAGTTTTTTGGAAACATCTTCTTGTAACAACACACTATTTTGGGGCGATAAGTCCACTTTGATATCAAAGAAAAACTTGCTTCCTTTGCCCAGTTCGCTCTCTACGCCGATAGTTCCATCCATCATCTCGACTAAATGTTTAGATATAGAAAGCCCAAGTCCCGTGCCTCCGTATGTTCTTGTCC